>NZ_LZZL01000126.1:0-11979 GCF_002006495.1 Clostridium sp. BL-8 | reverse complement strand
CCGATGGTACTGCATGGGAGACTGTGTGGCAGAGTAGGACGTTGCGAGGTAAAATAAAAAGTAGTTGTAGTAACTACTTTTTTTATTTTATGAATAATTATACTGAGCATTTCAAATTTTCAACATGTCCAGGAACTTTTACTTTTCTATAAACTTTAGTAATTATACCATCTTCATTTATTAAAAAAGTACTTCTTTCAACTCCAATAGATTTCTTCCCAAACATATTTTTTTCTTTTAGCACTCCATATAAATTGCAGACTGTTTCATCTTCATCTGATAATAAAATAAAAGGTAAATCATATTTTGCGATAAATTTATCATGAGATTTAAGTGAATCTCTACTTATGCCTAAAATGACAATATTTTTAGAATTAAATTCTTTTATTGCATCTTTGAAATCCTGAGCCTCTTGAGAGCAGCCAGGTGTATTATCTTTAGGATAAAAGTATAATATTATTTTTTTGTTTAAATAGTCACTTAATTTATGTTCTTTTTTATCAGATCCAATTAAAGTGAAATCTGGAGCTTTTAATCCTTCTTTTAAAATTGTATTTTCCATAAGATACCTCCTATATATTCTTTATAGCAATTATTATCCATTAATATTATTTGTTTGTAAAGTGAAAATGAAAAAAATATGTAATCCAATTGAAACATAAAATACAATACAATCAAAAAAAGATTTGTATTAAAGTGATGATATAAGAGGGTTTTTATTGATATAATGAAAGTATTTCGCATGTTAAATTTAAAAAATATTAATATAAGGCGAAAATAATTTGAAAATAGTATTGACATATATTTATAAAGAATGTATACTTTATATCATAGTAAACAACTAAGAATAATAAAATTAAAAATATTTTTTATCAAGAAAGACGGAGGGACTGGCCCTATGATGTCTAGCAACCTGAATTAAGTATATATTAATTTAAGGTGCTAATTCCTGCAGATGTTATATCTGGAAGATAAGAATGTAATTGAAGTTTTCTGCTACTTTCTTATTTTAGAAAGTAGTTTTTTTATTATTATCAGTTAACTAATATTTGTGTAGTATCCTATAAGTTTTGAGAGTAATTAACGTAATATTGTATTGAAAAAAGTAGGATTAAAATGCAAATCATAGTAAATATATAAGAAAAATATAAAGATAAAATTATAAAAATGGGGGCAAAACTATGAGTAATCAAGAAAGAAAATTAAAGTTTGAAACATTACAACTTCATGTTGGACAAGAACAACCAGATCCAGCTACAGATTCAAGAGCAGTACCAATTTATCAAACAACTTCCTATGTATTTAAAAATTCAGCACATGCAGCTGCAAGATTTGGGCTGGAGGATGCTGGGAATATATATGGAAGGTTAACTAATTCTACTCAGGATGTTTTTGAAAAACGTGTTGCAGCACTAGAAGGTGGAATTGCGGGACTTGCAGTAGCATCGGGAGCAGCAGCAATAACATATGCATTTCAAAATATTACAAGTGTTGGTGATCATATAGTAGCAGCAAAGACTATATATGGAGGATCATATAATTTGTTAGCTAATACTTTTCCTACTCATGGAGTTACAACAACATTTGTAGATCCAGAAGATCTAGCAAATTTTGAAGATGCTATTCAAGATAATACGAAAGCTATATTTATAGAATCTCTTGGAAATCCCAATTCAAATATTATAGATGTTGATGCACTTGCAGAAATTGCTCATAAGCATAAAATACCATTAATAGTTGATAATACATTTGGAACACCATATTTATTTAGACCAATTGAACATGGAGCAGATATTGTTGTTCATTCAGCAACAAAGTTTATTGGAGGGCATGGTACATCATTAGGTGGTGTTATTGTAGATTCAGGAAAATTTGATTGGATAGCTTCAGGAAAGTTCCCACAATTAAGCGAGGCAGATCCAAGCTATCATGGAATTAAATTTGCAGAAGCAGTAGGAGCAGCAGCATATATAACTAGAATTCGTGCAGTTATATTAAGAGATACAGGAGCATGCATAAGTCCATTTAATGCATTTATTTTATTACAAGGATTAGAAACTCTTTCTCTAAGAGTTGAACGTCATGTAGAAAATACTTTAAAGGTAGTAGATTTCTTAAAAAATCATCCAAAGGTTGAAAGTGTAAATCATCCATCATTACCAGATAACCCTGATAATGCATTATATAAAAAGTATTTTCCTAATGGTGCAGGATCAATTTTTACATTTGAAGTTAAAGGAAGTGCTAAGGAAGCACAGGAATTCATAGATAAGTTACAAATATTCTCTTTACTTGCTAATGTAGCTGATGTTAAATCGTTAGTAATTCATCCAGCTAGTACAACTCATTCACAAATGAATGAAACTGAATTAGCTGAATCAGGAATTAAACCAAATACAGTTCGTCTTTCAATTGGAACTGAACACATTGATGATATAATTTACGATTTATCTCAAGCTTTAGGAGAATAAATATATAATAATTAAGTTTAAATAACTAGAAGATAATCAGTTAACAGATTGATTATCTTCTAGTTATTTTTATTTTGAATATAAATACTTTAATCTATAATCGCTAGGATATACTCCCACATTTACTTTGAATACACGGCTAAAGTAAAAGGCATCTTTATAGCCTATTAATTCTCCAATTTTTTTTATCTCAAGTTCAGGCTGATTAATTAAAAGCTGTTTGGCTTCATTAAGGCGGATTTTAGTTATATATTTTATTAGTGTTACGCCTGTGTGCTTTTTAAATATTTTACTCAAATATTCATTTGTAAATCCAAATTTTTCAGCAATTTCATGAACAGATGTTATAGAAGCATAATTACTAAGTAGATAATTTTCTAAAAGCTGGCTTAAGTCTTCGGGTTTTAAATTGCGATGATCAACTGAAAAGGAGGATATTTCTTTATTTTCGGATTCAAGTATGAGAAGCACATTTTGAAGAGCTGTACTAAGTTCTTCAATTCTTATTGGCTTTAATAAAAAATCTTTAACACCATATTTTAATGCTGTCTGGGCATACTTAAAATCATTATATCCACTTAATATAACAGTTTTAATATGAGGATGATTTTTATATAAATATTTAATTAATTCTATTCCATCATATTGAGGCATTTTTATATCAGTTATAACTAGAGACGGATAGAGTTCTTCTATGAGAGAAACAGCTTTTTCTCCGTTGCTAGCTTCTCCAGCTAATTGAAATGGTATAGATAAAGAGTTGATTTTTTTTATTATATTTTGCCTTATAAGTGGCTCGTCCTCAACAACAATAAATTTATATGTGTGTGTACTGTTCATAAAAATCCTCCTTATTTATATGAATTGGCCCGCCAATTATAAAAACAGTTTTATTTTTTTGAGAATTATCTATTAAAAATATGGCGTCTTTGTTATATAAAAGTTGTAATCGTAGATAAACATTTTTTAATCCCATACCACCAATTTTTAAAGAACGAAAATCCTCATTTTTATTTAAATTATTAAAAGTAGATAATAACTGTTCCTTTTTTTCATCTGTTAAGCATCCTCCATTATCTTCGACACATATTAACCATTTATTATCATTTATAATAGATGAAATTTTTAAATTCCATGGAGGAGAAGACGTAAAACCATGTTTGAATACATTTTCAACTATTGGTTGAACAATTAATTTTGGAATTAAGATTTCTTTTGTTTGCTCATCAATATTAGAGGTATAAATAAAATCGTTTCTGTACCGCATTTTCATGCATTCAATATATTTCTCTGTATATGATATTTCTAATTTAAGAGGAACTGCGGTTTCATCATATGTTGTAATGTATCGTAGATAATCACACAAAGCATAGCAGATATTTATGATTTCCCTATTCATATTCTCCTCGGCCATAATGCTTAATGTAGTCAAGCTATTGTATAAAAAGTGCGGATTAATAAGAGATTGAGTAGCTTGAAGTTTTGCACGTGTTTCTTCCGATTTTAATAATAAAATTTCATGAGAAGAAGCTCTAAGTTTATCA
Organism: Clostridium sp. BL-8; assembly: GCF_002006495.1. Classification (NCBI taxonomy): domain Bacteria; kingdom Bacillati; phylum Bacillota; class Clostridia; order Eubacteriales; family Clostridiaceae; genus Clostridium; species Clostridium sp. BL-8. Next base: position 7,964 of record NZ_LZZL01000126.1, on the reverse strand, counting down.
TACATATCTAAGAATGATTGATATAATTCGGAAATTTCAATTATATTGCTGTTTATTGGTGCTAATAGGGTCTCATTTTTATTCAATACACTATTTATAGTTACTTTTTTTGTAGAGTTTGTTAATGCACTTAATGGATGAGTTAAACGACTTGAGATTAAAAAACATAAGAATAAAGTAAATATAATAGAAAGAATTATTATAAATATAAATCCTTCTTTAAATGATTGTAAAGATTTAAATACAACACTCTTAGATTCCACAGTAACAACCGTCCAATTATATGAATCAATTTTTTGATAAGACATTAATACATCATTTTTATTATTTAAGGTAACAAAGTATCCTAGCGATGGAGCTAAATTATTTTCTTTAATAGTATTCATATAGTTTGTATTGTTATCTACAGTAGTTGAATAAGGATAAATTAATTCATTTTTATCGTTATATACGTAAAAGGATATGGAAGGATTTTTCTGTTTCAATTCAGATATTAGGTTAAATACAGTATTACAATCTTGCAAAACTTCCACTATGCCTTCAGGTTCATTGGTGCTATTAAAAAATACACGAGTCAATGATAGATAGCTATGATTGGCAGTATTTTCAACTTTAGTAGGTGAATTTAATAATTTATTTGTAAGGTAAATGTTTTTGCCACCATTTTTATTTAGAGTTTCTGAATACCAAGGAATATTATTTAAGTCAACATTTATTACACCTTGAAAATATCCAGAACCAATACAGGTTCCATTGAGCGTATAGAGATTAACTTGATTTGCTGATTGAAAGGGGCCAATTATAGCAGTAATGATATCATATATTGCTAAAACGTTTTCTCTAGATTTTGAAAAATTCTCAAGATCAATTTGTTTTTCATTACTATTTGAAAAACTAGTGAAATTTTTTTTTATAGCATTAGAATATACTATATTCATGGATACTGTAGACATACTATTTAATTCAGTAGATATTGAATTATGAATAGAAGTACAAATGGTCTCTGAATTTGTCTTAGCAGTTTTATAAATATTTTCGCTGTAGAAATAATAAAAACAAATGAAGAAGAAAAATAATAAGGTTACTACTAAGAATCCATAAACAAGAAATAAATATATTCTTTGAGAAAAATATAATTTATGTTTCATTATTTCCACTCCTTTCCAAAAGTATTATATAATATTGTTCAAAAAAGTGCAAAAGTAAGTTCTTTTTTATCTATGTCTTATTACTATTCTTAATGATATTATAATATCATGGCTAATGTAAAGCTTATCATAAGGGATAGATTAAAAGTATTGGAGGTAAAATTTATGAATAAACGTCTAGTCAAATTGATTAGTACAGTTTCTATGACTGTATTAATAGGAAGTTCCTTTGCAGGCTGTGGGAACAGTAATGGGGGAGATGCGAGTAAGAGCACTTCAGGTAATGGTGAAGCAATCACACTAACATTTGGTTCTCATCAATCAGGACTTCCAGATTCAGGGGTAGTACAGGATTTAGCCAAGGATTTTGAAAAAGAGACAGGAATTAAAATTGATTTTCAAATTTCACCTGATGCTCAATGGAGGGATTTATTAAAGGTAAAATTAGATTCTGGAGAAGCACCAGATATATTCTGTGCAGATGCTGATCCTTTAAACTTGGTTACAAGAGTTAATCCTGAAAAATATGTTCAGGATGTAACAGATCAAGATTGGGTAAAACGAATGGATCATAATGTTCTTCCATCAATATCCTATAACAATAAAGTTTATGGAATTACTTTCCCAGGAAAGAAAATGTATTTTTATGTATACAATAAAGAAATATTTCAAAAGTTAGGTTTAAAAGTTCCAACTACTTATGAAGAATTTAAAAATGTATGTCAAAAGATAAAAGATTCTGGGGTTACTCCAATTTTTGAAGGAACACAAAATGGATGGCATCAAGTGCTTCCACTATTTGAGACAGGAGCTATGTATCAAGATAAACATCCAGATTTATATGATAAATTAAATAAAAATGAAGAAGATTTAGATTCTGTACCTGAATTACTAACTATTATTTCTGAATTAAAAGAATGTGCTGATTTAGGCTTTTATGGAACAGATTATTTAAGTAATTCTGTTGAAAATGCTAAAGAGGCAATGGCTAATGGAAAGGCAGCTATGTTCATAGCTGAATCTGCATGGAGAAATGAAGTAAAAGCAGATTTTCCAGACTTTGATGTTAATAAACTTGGAATATTTGCAATGCCTTGGGGAGATAATCAAACAATTGGTGTGAATCCAGCTAGTAATGCATACTTTATTAATAAAAATGGTAAGCATGTAAAGGAAGCACTACAATTCTTTGAGTTTTTAGCAAGACCTGAAAACTTACAAAAGCGTCTCGATGGACAACCTGGATTATCAGAGGTATGCTGGCCAGAGATAAAATCAAAGTATTCTGAAGAAGATAAAGCTTATATTGATTCCTTAAAGAAAGGAATGGTCATGCAGGCTGGAGTTAAGTATATTGATAGTCAATGGATGGATATTGGAAAGGATTTAGAATCTATGTATACTGGGGCATCAACTCCTAAGCAAGTATTAGAGACCATTATGAATAGAAGAACAGAGCAGGCAAAATTACAAAAGGATCCTGATTGGGACAAATAAAATTAGTTATAAATTATAAGTTAATAGAGAAAAGCCACAGGCTTTTCCAAAAATAAATATTTCAGAAATCCCTTTTGGCATCTATGATTTACTGATGATTGCTTAATCTTTAGGCGCTCAGTAGAACTTCCTATTATGGTGAAAAAATAGACAGGCATATATTGACTTGTTATTTTTTTGATAATGCCTTAAGGGATTTTATTATTAAGTTATAAATTGTTACTTATAACTTAGCACTAATATAAGGAGGGGCTGAAATGGACAAAAAAAAGATATATCCATGGTATTTTACTAGCGGAGCGCTAATAATATTTTTCTTGCTCTGTTTTTTACCAGGAGTTATTGGAATACTTTATTCATTTACTGATTGGAATAACTTCACAGATAAAATTAATTTTGTAGGTTTTAAAAATTATCTAGAGGTATTTAAAGGGAAACCAGAATATCGTATGTATATATGGAATACAGTCACTTTCACAGTAATAACAACTATTATGAAAACTGTAGTTGGGTTGGCTTTAGCTTTACTTTTAACTCAGAAGGTAATTAAATTTAAAAACTTTCATAGAATGATTATTTTTTCACCACAGGTAATGTCATATCTAGTTGTTGGTCTTGTATTTAAGAGTATGCTGCATCCACAAACTGGCTTTTTAAATGGTTTTTTAAAGTCAGTTGGATTAAATTTTTTAGCTAAAAACTGGTTAACTGATTTAAATATAGTGTTTCCAACGGTTATGTCAGTAGATACATGGAAAGGAATGGGCTATATAATGGTTGTTATCATAGCTGGCCTCTTATCTATTTCTCCAGATTATTATGAGGCAGCCAGTATAGATGGAGCGAATTTTTGGCAGAAGTTTAGACTAATAACATTGCCTTTATTAAAGCCAATAATTATAAATGTAACTATACTAAATGTTACATATGGTTTCAGAGTATTTGATATGATTTACTCTTTAACAAATGGTGGACCGGGAAATGCAACTGGTGTAATTAATACAGCTGTTTATAAGGAATTTTCACAGGGGGACTATGCAATGGGTACAACCTTGTCTAGCATTCTATTTTTTGCATTACTATTTTTAGTTTACTTTATTATAAAATCTATGGAAAATAAGGAGATTGATGTATAATGAACGTTTTAAGAAAATCTATTGGTAGTATAGCGGCAAATATAATAACAATATTTATGAGTCTAATAATTTTAATACCTATAATAGTGTTATTTCTTAATTCCTTTAAGAATAAAGGCGAATCTAATACAATGTCATTATCCTTGCCAAAGAAATGGATATTTGAAAATTATAAAACAGTAATAGAGCAAGGGAAATTAGTATCTTCATTTTTTAATAGTCTTTTATATGCCACTTGTAGCGTTGTGATCATAGTTTTTGTGGTGGCAGCAGCAGCTTTTGTTATAGCGAGAAATCGAAGTGGAATTAATAATTTTATTTATTATTTTATTATTTCGGGAATAGCTATACCAATAAACAATGTTGCATTAATGAAAGTATTGCAGGCTTTGAATCTTGTAAATACTAGAATAGGAATTATTTTAGTCTATGCCGCAATAAATATTCCTCTTAGTTTATTTTTATCCTATGGATTTATATCAACTATTCCCCGGGAAATAGATGAAGCAGCGATAATCGATGGATGCGGACCGGTGAAATTATTTATAAAAATAATACTTCCATTATTAAAGCCAATTATATCAACACTCTTTGTTTTAAATTTCATGGCAGTATGGAACGATTTTATGATGCCTTTATACTATTTAAATAATTCAGGAAAGTGGCCAATGACTTTGGCTGTTTACAATTTCTTTGGAGCGTTTGAAAATTCGTGGAATTTAGTTAGTGCTGATATTATATTAACTTTACTTCCAGTTTTAGTAGTATTTATACTTGGACAAAAATATATTATTGGAGGGGTAGCGGCAGGCTCTGTTAAAGGATAATAAGAGAAAATTAATATGAAATTGTTGTTGATTATGTTAAAAAGTTAATTTAAAGAGTCATATTTTTCACATTATAAGGCCAATGAAAATCTATAAAAGATGCTCATTGGCAGTTTTTTTATACCTATTTTAATGTGTTTTCATAATATATAAGTTCGGGATAATATGGTTTATTCTTTATGAGTTATTTTCTTTTTTTGAGCTTCAACCATAATTGAGCGCAGCTATCCATAAAGGACGTTAATTGTACAGTGTAAATTTTAAATTGAAATATATATATGATAGAAAGTATATTTTAAAGTTTTATAATTGCTGTAAATATAGTATATAATATAAAAAAGAAAATCTATAAATATAAATATGTCTGGAGTGATATGAAATGGAATTGAATTGGAGTCTAAAGGAAATATATACATCGTTTGAAAGTCATGAATTTGAAGATGATTTGGTAAGAACTGATAAATTAATAGAAGATATTAATTTGTGGGCAGATACTATAGTAAAGGATAGAAAGAATCTAATAGAGAAATTAGAAGCATATATAAATAAGGTTGCATTAATTAAAGATTTATCAAGCAAACTTGGAAGTTTTATAAATTTCAGCTTAAGTGTAAATACAAAAGATATAGATGCATTGAAATACTCAGATATTTTAGAAAAGAAATTAACTAATATAGTTGAAAGCTCAGTTAAATTAGAAAGATATATAAGTGGCATAGAAAATATTGATGAGATAATTAATCAATCTAAGCTGCTTAAAGAGCATGAATTTATTTTAAAAAATGTAATTGAACAAAGTAAGTATCTATTAAGTGAGAAAGAAGAAGCAATAATAGCCAATATGAAAAATACTGGTTCTAATGCATGGCTGAAATTAAAGGATAATTTGATTTCGAATTTGCAGGTTGAAATTGAAGAGAATGGAGAGTTTAAAGAAGTACCATTAACTATGGTATTAAATATGGCTTATGATAAAGATAAAGAAGTGAGAAAAAAAGCATATGAAGCAGAAATAAATTCTTACAAAAAAGTAGAAGACGGTGTAGCAGCAGCTTTGAATGCCATAAAAGGTGAGGTTTTAACAGTTTGTAATTTTAGAGGATATGAATCTCCATTAGATAAGACGCTTAAAGACTCAAGATTAGATGAAGAAGCTTTAGAAGCAATGCTTTCAGCTATGAGAGAAAGTCTTCCTATGTTCAGAAAATATCTAAGAAGGAAAGGTGAGATATTAGGACATAAAAATGGTCTTCCATTTTATGATTTATATGCGCCAGTTTGTGAAGCAGATATGAAATTTTCCTATGAGGAAGGAACAAAATTTGTAGAGAAAAACTTTAGAACCTTTAGCGATAATTTAGGTGATTTTGCAAAGAAAGCAATAAATAATAATTGGATAGATGTTAAGCCAAGGGAAGGAAAGGTTGGAGGAGCTTTCTGCGAAAATTTACATTTCATTGGTGAAAGCAGAATACTATTAAATTATGGAGATAATTTTGGAGATGTTGTAACTCTTGCTCATGAGCTTGGACATGGTTTTCATGGAGAATGTTTAAAAGGGGAAAGTACGTTAAATTCAGATTATCCAATGCCTATAGCAGAAACCGCATCTACTTTTTGCGAAACAATAATAAAGAAAGCAGCAATTAAGGAAGCCACTAAAGATGAGGCTTTGGCTATTCTTGAAACTGAAATTAGTGACTGCACTCAAGTAATTGTTGATATATATTCTAGATTTTTATTTGAAAAATCCTTTTTTGAAGCTAGGAAAGAAAGTTCATTAAGTATTGAAAAGATAAAAGAATTAATTCTGCAAGCACAAAAGGAAGCATATGGAGATGGGCTCGATTCTAATTTCTTACATCCATATATGTGGACTTGGAAACCTCATTATTATGATGCAGAATATAATTATTACAATTTTCCATATGCATTTGGTTTATTGTTTGCAAAAGGATTATATGCTGAATATCTCAAAAGAGGAGAGGCTTTTACCAAAGATTATGAACAATTACTTGCTATTACAGGTAAAAAGAAGCTAGCAGATGTAACAAAATTTATGGGAATAGATATTAGTGATAAAACATTTTGGAAAAATTCTTTGAAAACCATTGAAGAAGATATAAATAAATTTATTGAACTTAGCAATAAATAATCCTAATACAAAAAGAGAAAAACTAATATAAATTTTACATTCTCCAGTTAACTCATGTATTTACATTATATTACCGAAACCTAATTAATATCTTATAAGTTAAAATTAGGAAATAAATTATAAATTAAGTGAAACATATGTAAAAATATGGTAATATATATTTAGATAAGGCATATGAAAGAAAACAGACAAGTGAATTGACTTGTTATTTTCTTGATAATGCTTAAGTAAAATATGAAACGGAGTTGAAAATTATGGGGTTTTTCAAAAAGGATGAGATCCAAGAGAAAGAAATGCAACCAGTTATTGAAACTAAAGCAGACGTAAAGGAAAATGACATAAATGTTTTCAAGAAAAAAAATTTATCTCTATTTGATGTAGATACAATTCAATATGTAATTGAGAATTTTCCATCTATGTCTATTGAAATTCAAGGAGCACTAAATAATCTTGCAAACATATTAGAAAATACCATAGACTACATTGAGGATAAATCCAGTGAAATAATTAAGACAAAAAGAGATTTTAAACTGAGCAAATCTTACAGAAATACTTCTATATCAATATACGAAGTTGTACAAAATATAGGAGAATATATCAAGTGGATGCAGCAGGAATATGAAAAAAACATCAATATAAATCATGATGCAGCTAAAGGATTAGTAAATAAAAAGAATGAAGATAAAGTTCAAGAAAAATCTATTGCAGAAAAGAATGAAAATTTAGGTAATCAGGCTGTCAATGAGAAAGAAATAGAGATTTATAAAGATTTTTCATTAAAAGAACCTAAAGGATTCAAGTTGAAAGATAATGTAATTATGGTTGAAAATTGGGATGATTTACTTGTAAAGACAGCAGAAGTTTTAACTAAGAAATATAAGGATAATAGACATAGTAATATTTCAGTTAAAGAATTTCAACCAATACTTAAAAAGTCAACTCAAAATTCTTTTAGAGACACTGCTATAGAGATGCTTAATGAATATAAGATAAGTCTTGATGAATTTAAAGTTATAATTAAATAATAATCTATCATTTAACTTTAGCTGTAAATTAGATTTGCAGTTAAAGTTAAATTTTTCTTACAACTTAATAAATAATTGATATAAATTTATGAGAAGAAATAAAATTGCATTTAGGATATTGACAATAGTTATTATAGAAAGTAAAATATAAATAAATTTTATTAAATTAAATTTTT
>NZ_LZZL01000125.1:0-12157 GCF_002006495.1 Clostridium sp. BL-8 | reverse complement strand
CTTCCCTCGAAAATTATCTTATGAAATTCTTCATCTGCTTCAAACAATTTTTTATTATCATGATTTTTTATATATATTTGCTGAAGCTTTAAATTCATTTCTAAAGCCAATAAATTTTCCTTTGAAAATTCTTTGCAGGCTTCTTTTACTACTGCTCTCTCTAAATGTTCACGTAGAAATCTGCCATCTTCCACAGCAGATAAATCAATTAAAGAAACAATTGTACCTCTTTGTGGATAAACATCTACTAAGCCTTCTTGTGCTAAACGAACAAGTGCTTCTCTAACTGGAGTTCTACTTACACTATATTTCTCTGAAAGTTCTTTTTCAGAAATACTAGTACCAGGCTCAATATATAAATTAACGATCTCGTATCTAAGCTTATAGTATATAATTTTACTTGTAGAGTTTTTACTTACCTTAAAAGTCATATTTATATTCTCTCCTATTAATGTTTTATACCATACTTGTATGGTAATTATCATATTGTTACATTTTTAGATAATCGTTTACAAGAGCTATCCACCAAATGTATTATATCCTGATGCACTTTTTATAATTAACTAATATTCCTATGCAGTTCTAAGATATATAACTTCAATAGATTATACAGAAAATAGCTGTCTATAGTCTTCTTCCATAATAATTAAAACTATAATTCAGATAAATCTTTTACTTGCTTTTCCATCATTACTATGATTACATTATATCTGCGCAAGTGAAAAAGGGATATGCTTTAATTGCTTCAAAACTTGCAAAAATTGCTGTAGTGAAATATAATATAGCTAAGTTTCACTAAAAAAGCACTGCTATCTATAATTTTCATGCAATTTAAAACGTTTAACTATGGAATATTTAAATAAACTTATTGCACTTTCTGCAATTCGTTCAAGAGGTGATAGCAATGAAAAAGAAAATACATGAGTTTTTTACACGCAAAGATATGCTTTCCAGTGATTATGAAGTTTTTCACTTTTTAAGTACTGAAACTCCTTTTCAATATTTACACAATCACGATTTTTATGAACTTTATCTATATCTTTCTGGAGATGTCACATATTTAATTGAAGGAAAACTATATAATCTAAAATCAGGTGACATTATATTAATCAATACAAGAGAGCTCCATCGTGCAATTATTAATAGTATGAAAGTTCCATATGAGCGTATCGTGCTTTGGTTAAACAAATCCTTTCTACATGAATTATCAACACCAGAAATTGATCTTACTCAATGCTTTGAGAACATAAATAAACAAAATGTTGTAAGAGCTGATTTTCAAATTCAGCAAAATATAAGAGCACAGCTAAGTAAACTCCTTGACCTTGAAAATTATAAGGGCTTCGGTTCAGATTTGCTATATAAAGCCTATATTATAGAACTTGTTGTGCAATTAAACAATCTGGTTTTAAATGATACCTCTAATTTAGATATCGATGTAACTAAAAGCAGTGTTATTGACGGAATAGTTGAATACATTAATAATCATCTTAATGAAGAGATTACCATTGATGAACTTTCTAAAGAGTTTTACCTTAGTAAATTCCATTTGTCCAGAGAATTTAAAAAGTATACAGGTACTACACTTCATCGATATATTATTAAGAAAAAATTAATTGAAGCAAAAGAGCTAATTCTAAAAAACTATCCAATAAATATTGTTTATAAGCAATCTGGTTTTGGTGATTACTCAAATTTTTTTAGAGCCTTTAAGAATGAGTACGGTATTTCTCCAAGACAATTTTATGAATTGATGGCTAAGTCCAATTTAAAAAATAATACTTGATGAAAACTAAAAGATAACATTAAAATCTACACTTTCCAAAATACTTTTAAATTATTATAAACAATAAAAGCTTCCCTTAGTTCTATTAAATTTCATTGTAATAGAACTAAATGAAGCTTTATTTTATATTCTTATTTATTTTTAAATCTTTTGTATCGGTTTATATTATGGACATCCTTTTATTTTATAACACTTCTCCATTACTTCTAATGACATTCTTATACCACTCAAAACTTTTCTTTTTTGTTCTCTTCAAAGTTCCATTTCCCTCATTATCCTTATCAACATATATAAAACCATAGCGCTTTTTCATTTCTCCTGTAGATGCACTTACTAAATCTATGCAGCCCCAAGGAGTATATCCCATAAGTTCAACTCCATCAACATTTACTGCATCCCCCATGGCTTTAATATGCTCTTTTAAATAATTTATTCGATAATAATCCTCAACGTATCCATTATCATCTGGAGTGTCTACAGCTCCTAATCCATTTTCTACTATAAACAGCGGCTTTTGATAACGATCATATAAAGAATTTAGTGTAATTCTAAGTCCGAGAGGATCAATCTGCCATCCCCATTCACTAGCTTTTAAATATGGATTCTTTAATGTAGCAAATACATTTCCTTGAGTTTGCGCATTAACTTCAGGGTCTGCACTAGTTAATCTTGAAGAATAATAACTAAACGAAATAAAATCAACTGTATTATTCTTTAAAATTTTCTCGTCTCCTTCATCCATTTTCAAAGAAATATTCATTCTTTCAAACATTTTCTTTGCATAACTTGGATATTGTCCTCGAGATTGAACATCTATAAAGAAGTAGTTTTCTCTGTCTTTTTCAATAGATTTCCATACATCTTCTGGAGCACATGTATTTGCATAAGTGTTACCGGCTGCTAGCATACACCCCACTTTAAACTCCGGATTGATTTCATGAGCAATTTTAGTTGCTATTGCACTTGCAATTAATTGGTGATGTGCTGCTTGATATTTTATTGAATTTTCATCTTCATCTTCTTCAAAAATTAATCCAGCACCTATAAATGGCAAATGTAATAACATATTAATCTCATTAAAAGTAAGCCAATATTTCACTTTGTTTTTATACCGGCTAAAGATAACTTCGCATAATCTTTCATAATAAGTTATCATTTTTCTGCTTCTCCAAGCTCCAATTGTTTCAACTAAATGCATTGGGACATCAAAATGAGTTATAGTTACTAGCGGCTCAATTCCGTATTTAATGCATTCATCAAATACAGAGTCATAAAACTTTAATCCTTCCTCATTTGGAACTGCATCATCTCCATTTGGAAATATACGCGTCCATGAAATAGATAATCTAAAAGTCTTAAAACCCATTTCTGCAAATAGTGCTATATCCTCTTTATAATTATGATAAAAATCTATTGCTTCATGACTTGGATAATAATGTTCATCATCACACTTAAGCATTTTCATTTTTCCAAGCATTACTGGGAATCTGTCTTTTCCAGCTGGAATTACGTCTACTGTAGATAAACCTTTATTTCCTTCTAAATATCCACCTTCACACTGGTTAGCTGCTGTCGCTCCTCCCCATAAAAATCCTTCCGGGAAACTATTGATATTTAAATTTTCACTCATATCTATCTCTCCTATATGTTATCATTAATGTTTTTTTAAATTACTTGTTCCTAAATTAATGTTGAAATATTATTTACTTGATATAGTAATAGTCTGTGACAAATTTATCGGTTTAATGTCACCCTGTGACTTATTTATTTCACCTAATTTCTGCTTACTTAACCAATCCATAAGAGTTGTTACTCTTCCATTGATTATTGCTGAACATTGATTATTATATACATATATCCATGACCAATGCCCTAAATATTCATATGGTGTGCCATCTGCTTTCTTATATGCACCTGTGGTATCAATTACATTATCAAAAAATGAAAAATGAACATTTGTATCTCCAGCTTGTACTAAACGATTATATGTTGGAACTACGTAGTCTGCTGGTGGTACTACTGTATCTGTTTTTGCAGCAGTGAACCAAATCGGAATCTTTTTAAATGTTTCTATATCTTTATCCGTAATTAATTTATTTTCTAATGCTTCACAAGTTGGAAATGCTGCTGCAAAATAATCAGGGTAATCCCGTATCATAATCATAGTCATATATCCACCATTTGAATCCCCTCCGATATAAATTCTATTGGTGTCAATATTACTATTTTTAGAAACATAATCTTTAATTAATGCCATGAGCGATTTCTCGTATTTTGAAGTTCCATCTCCAAAGCCTGTAAAGCCATCCATCCAATAAGTTGGTGCCTGAGGTGCTAAAATATATGCCCCATTAAAATAGGACTGCATATCTTTTGATATAAAATTTACAGCCTTATTTCCTGATATCGGAAGCAGCCCATCTGCTCCACCTTCTCCTATACCATGCAGCCAAATGATTAATGGCTTTTTAGTATAATCATTATCAGGTACATAGCTTGCATATTTTAAAGTAACATTATCATACGATGCGCTTTCAATTTTAAAATCATCAACAAGTTTCTTTGATCCTCCAGCGAACTTATTTATAACTACTCCTGAAACTTTTTCATTACCGCTTCCTATATCTTTTTGCTGAGTAATTGTAAAATCACAATTAAGCCATCCATTATGGCTGGTAGTTAAATCATAGTTAATAGGTGAAGTTAAAGATACATCTGGCCCAACTTCCAATTCGAGAGTTATATACTTTTCTTTAGTCTTATAATTTCCATTTTCATCTGAAACATATGCTTTGGTAACTTTGCAATCCCCTTCTGATTGACCTAATATTTTAGTGTCTTTCCTATTTTCAGTTCTTACTACATGAACTTTAAATGTATCATTACTTATAGAATCTTGAGGTACTATTCTATCTAAATTTATAATTATTTTTGTAACTGCTGGTCCCCAATCAAATACTTCTGTTACCGTCTGATACGATGTCTGCAATGATTTGTAATCTGCAGCAAAAGCATTGATATTACTGGAAAATATTATCGTTATTACTGCGATAAATATGGATGTAATCCTCCCATTCTTTTTAATAATATTCATAAATTTTACCCTCCTAAATTTTAATACATACATAAAATTAGATTTATAAGTTAAAGCAATTTGTTCTCCTCTATTATATTATTCAATATTATTATGAATTTAACATTGTATATAATCGTTCATTAGTCTATTGAAAACATTTAAATAAAACTATAAATTAATGTATACTGGGTATATTTTAAATCTAAATACCCAGTATAATTAATATTTCTATTATAAAATTCTAAATCATAACTGTTAATAACTCTTCTTTATAATCTATGATTTTTTTATCAGTTTCAATGACATCTAAATAGTTATCTGAGTTAGTTATAACTATAGGTGTTATCATAGAATATCCTGCTGCTTCTATGTCTTTAACATCAAATTCAAGTAGCAACTGTCCTTTTTTTATAATATCCCCCTGCTTAGCTTTAGGATAAAAATGTTTTCCTTCTAATTGGACTGTATCCATACCTACATGAATTAGAATTTCAGCACCACTGTCACTTGTGATTCCTAGCGCATGACCTGTAGGGAAAAATGTTGTAAGCACTCCATCCACAGGAGAAAGTATTTTTCCTTCTACTGGTTGTATAGCTATACCTTTTCCTAGTGCACCTTTTGAAAACGCTTCATCTTTTACTTCTGATAAAGCTTTGACTTCACCTTTTAATGGACTAATTAATTTTTCTTGCTTAACTAATGGAGCTTCTTCTTTAGCTTTTTGAGTCTCTTCGCCTTCTTCAAGTTTTGTAAATAACATTAATACAAAGCCAATTAGAAAACTTGCTATAGCAGCAATTATTGATCCATAAAATCCACTATCCATTCCATTTGGACCTAGAAAACCTGGTATTCCGAAAATACCTAAGCCTCCCATCATATACACATTACTTCCCATGAAACCTAATAATGCTCCACCTAATGCGCCGCCTATACAACTTAAGATGAATGGTTTCTTACGTGGTAATGTGATACCATAAATAGCTGGCTCTGTAACACCAAAAATTCCTGAAATAAATGCTGGTATACATAAACCTTTTAATTTACTATTTCTTGTTTTAAGTAGAACTGCTCCAACTACACCAGTTTGAGCAAATGAAGCTGCAAATGTAAGTGCAAGGATTGGATCATGATGTAAAACTGCTATGTTATTTATTGCTATAGGAACAAAGCCCCAATGTAATCCAAAGATAACAAATACCTGCCAGAATGCTCCCATAAACAAACCTGCAATAATTGGACTTAAGCCGTAGATAGAAATTGTTAATGCGCCAAGTAATTTACCTGCCCAAGTAGCTAGAGGCCCGATAACAATAAATGTTAAAGGTACAATAACTAATAGTGTAAAGAAAGGAACTAAGAACATCTTAACTACATCTGGTATTATCTTCTTAAATCCATTTTCAATTTTAGAACCTACATATGTAGCTAAAATTATTGGAATAACGCTTGAAGTATAACTCATTAAAATAACTGGAATACCAAGAAAAGTTATATAAACTGGTGATTCAATTATTGTACCTGCAAACAAAGTATATAATGGCTGTGCAGGTGCTGCTGTTAATCCTGCTAATGATGGATAAACTAAAGCTGCACCTATTGCCATACCAATAAATTGATTTGCTTTGAACTTCTTGGCTGCTGTATACCCTAGAAAAATTGGGAAGAAATTGAATAAACAATCTCCAGTTGCATTTAAAATCTGGTAAGTTCCATCAGTGGTATTAAGTATATGCAATGCCACAAATAATGCATTAAAGCCTTTGATCATACCAGTTGCAGCTAAAACCCCTAAAACTGGAGTAAATACACCTGATACTGTATCAATAAATTTATTAAATATATTTGTTTTTTCCTCTGGCGTATCTTCTGAAGCACCATTTTGAAAGCCACCTATGGCAACAACATCATCAAAAACATCAGTAACATGGTTTCCTATAACCACTTGATATTGTCCCCCACTCTTTATTACTGTAACAATGCCATCCATATTTTTCAAAACTTCTGTATTAGCTTTATTCTCGTCTTTCAACTTAAAACGCAAACGTGTAATGCAGTGAGTTAAGCTATTAACATTTTCTTTTCCACCAACATTTTTAATTATGTCTTTTGCTAGTTGTTCATACTTCATATTTATCTCTCCTCGTCTTAATAGTATTTTTAATATATAAAAAAGCGAGCCCTAACACTATAACCAACATAAATTTTATCCAATCAAATAAAATCCATGTATTATAGATGTTGGTCTCGCCTGCTTTACCAGTAACAATCCAAAGTTATTTAATTTATTATTGCGTAACGCGCTGAATATGAATGGTTAAATATAATTGCTCTTCTTCTGATAATTCCGTCTGTAAATATTTTTCTACTTTCAGCATGCACTCATACGCTTTTTTATACTTTATCTTTATTTGCTTTAACAAAAAATCATCTTCTGTTTCTATCTTCTCTTTTTTATTTAATCTTTGAAAAAAGAATCTCAAATGTGTAACAAACCTATCATAATTTAATGATTGTTCATCAAGTGTAATGTTATAGGTGTATTTAACAATGTTTAAAATGTCTTGTATCATCTTTGTTTGATTTGTTATAGCTTCTAATCCCTTTGTCGAATTATTCACTTGTGCATTTATTAAATGAAGGGCTATATTACACGCTTCATCTTCAGGTAACTTTTTACCGGTTTCACTTTCGATAAATTCTAAAGCTTTTAATCCAATTTGAAATTCTCTACTATAAAATTTTTTTATTTCCCAAATCAATGGATTAGGACGATTAAGCCCTTCATTAAAT
Source organism: Clostridium sp. BL-8 (assembly GCF_002006495.1). NCBI lineage: Bacteria > Bacillati > Bacillota > Clostridia > Eubacteriales > Clostridiaceae > Clostridium > Clostridium sp. BL-8. The sequence goes on along the minus strand of NZ_LZZL01000125.1, from coordinate 4,499 downwards.
AATTTTAGTGCATAGCTAATGTGGTCTGTAAGCGTAACATAAATATAATCACTTAATTCAACATTTAGAATATTTTTAGCATATTCAATAATATCGTAACATAAAGAAATGTGTTCTGGTGGAATATCTTCTAGTAATAATTTAAACTTTTCTGAAGCGTCTTTTTGCTTTAATATAAATGTTTTTTCTATTAATTTTTCATTAACTTCATCTCCAACATTCATTTTAAAGCCAATTCCACGCCCCATGACTACAATTTCTTTCTTTTCAGAATCCTTAGCTAATATTGCATTATTATTGAATATCTTTTTTATAACCATCCTATCCCCCCAGTATGTGCTCATTAATTAGAATATAAAAACCCTAATTAATCAAAAGAGATAATAAAAATCTCTTCTCATTAATTAAGGTTTCGCCTGATCGAATCAGTAACAATCTCAATATAATTAATCATGTAAGCGTTTAATTTATATTCTTATAATATCCTACTTTTTATTTATTGTCAACAAGTTTTATTTTTTAATTATTAACTAAGGGCCATTTAGATAAGTACTCAAACAAATAGATTGTTACTCAATTTTTATATGTAGTAATGATAGCGTTTTAGTTTAAGTGAGTTTCATTATCTTTAGTTATATATTTTTGATATTGTATGAGCACTCTCACTCCTGTTTCATCAAATTTATAATTTGTGTCTTCAAGTGGCTTCATATTAGAAACTAAGTTCATTCCAATATCATAAACTGCCTTTGCAAAAGCGTCAAAATCATATAAAACAGTACCAGACATACATCCATCTTTTATTAATTCTTGTGCTTCCATTAACCCATCTATGCCAAATACAGCAATATATTTTGATTTGTCATCTTTGTTATACCCATACTTTTGAAATGCTTCAATGGCACCTATTGCCATATTATCATTATTAGAAATCACAACCTCAATTTTATTATCAAGTCTAAATAAAAGTGCCTCCATAGCTCTATTAGCCAATTCTTTTTCCCAATCAGCACTTATTGCCGCAAATTCCTGTGTTTCTATTCCATAGTTATTAATTGTTGCAACAACATCTTTTGTTCTTAAATCAGCCGCCACACTTCCAGTTTTGCCCCTTATGGCAACATATTGAATTTTATTATCTTTATTTTTGTCTAAACTTTTTTTATTGTCATTCCATACCTTAGTAATCATTTGTCCTTGTAAAACACCAGCCTGATGATTGTCACCATCTATAATAATAGTTTTTTGATTATTTTTAAACAGTCCTAAATTACTTGGAAACGAATTATATAAAATAAACGGAAGGTTTTTTTCTTTTGTTTTATCTATAGCGCTTTTTAATATTATATCCTGCTCTTTTGTATCAACTAATGTTGCTATTATAATATCAAAATCATCCTTAATCATTTTACTTAGTAATTCATCTTCCATAGCAAGATTACCTTTCCCATCAAAAAAAGAAAATTGCATTTTATTTTCATTTACATTTTGAATTTTTTCTAAACTCTTTTTAATAAGTAAAGAGAACTCATCATCAAGGCTATATAGTAATACTCCTGCCTTAACTGATTCATTAGAATTAAACACATTTTTTATTATTTTGATGTCATGACATATAAATATATTCATTACTATACTAAAAGCTACAGTAATACTTAATATTTTTTTTATAGCTATCATCAGTATTCCCCCGTATAGATTCATGACTATTAACATTTATTTAATTTGAACTATATTTTATTATTTGTATTATAGCTAAAAATATTTAAGAAATATTTTATTATTGCATTTTTATTTGCATTTTTCCTTATCTGCCATGTAACCCGCTGCTTATAGTCCATAGTTTATTTATATATCTCTTCTCATTAAGCTATAGCTTTGCGCTGTAGGCCCTATATCAGGTTGTCCTGCAAGAAAAATGGCTAGCTCCACAACATCTTCTGGACACTTAATCCATTCTCCATTTATCGAAAAAGCTGATCGATTATCTTTCTTACTATCATTTCCCATATCTGTATTCACCGGTCCTGGAATCAATTCATTTACACTAATTTTATATTCTGATAATTCCTGTGCTAAAATTCTTGTAAGCATCCATAATCCTGATTTTGAACAACTATACGCAGCACTGTCAGCTCTTCCCTTGTGTCCCATTCCAGATCCTATAGTTATTATTTTTCCTGCACCATTTCTTTTAAGATATGGTATTGCTGCTTTAGCTGTATAAAAAGCTCCGCTAAGATTAACATCAATTACTCTTTTCCATTCATTAATATCAAGTTTATCCACAGGCAATTTTTCACAATCATTTCCTGCATTGATAACTATAATATCTATCCGTCCGAATTGGTTAAAAGCTTTCTGCATTGCTATTTCTAAATCTTCATAATTAGTTACATCACATAAAATTGCTATTGCATCACCGCCTAAAGTTTTAATTTCACTTGCGGTTAGCTCTATATCATTTAATGTTCTTGCTAAACAGCAAATCTTAATTCCTTGTTTTGCGTAAGCAATAGCTATAGCTTTTCCTATTCCTTTTCCTGCTTCAGTTATTAAAGCAACTTTTCCACTTAATCTTTCCAAAATTCCACCACCATTACTATTTTTATATTGCTAAATCCCAAATTAAAACTCATTGATTTGTACGCGTGTCATATCATATTTCTTTATATTTATACATAATCGTTGAGCCATCGTTTTCATTAAATATTGGCGGGTATGTTCTATACTCATAGCCAAGCTTATAATAAAATTCATGTGAGCTTTTAGAAGACGGAATTTCAATTAAGTTACTGTCGAGGCACCATTCATCCAATTCAAGTTGATGCACAAGATTTCTTCCAATACCTTCTCCTATATAATCTGGATTGACAAATATAGCAGTAAAATAACATTGTTTTTCTTGACTATAATCCCTGCTTACTCCTCCGCATGCAATAATTTTATTGTAATACCACACTTCATAATAATGCCTTGTTTCAATAATATTTTTCAACCAATCTGAAGTAAATGAATCCAAATATTTTTTTAATTCTCCATCACTATAATCAATATAATTAACCTCATTCATACATCTATATATGATCTCTAACATAATATCAATGTTTTTTATATCCGCTCTTTTATATTCCAATTTGCCTAACTCCATAATATTCTCCCCCATAAAATTACTAGCTAGCTCGATAAATTACTATATGTATATTGTATATAACCATAGAATTACATCTTTATACTTTGTTTTTCATACAAATCATTTTCTTTTTCTCAACGCCAATATCATTTGCAATCACATCGCATTTAGTCATTAATAGGAAATATATGTTTTTCTTTTCTTCACTCAAGCATTCATAATTTGCTTGCCCTTTAGCAATTACTACATCAGCATTTTTATAGATTTCCTTGAACTCACGACTTGTCCGATTTAGAACAGTTCCAAGAGAACCATCTCCATTATCTATAATCTCTGCATATTCATCTATTCCTACAGCATATGCATCTTCAGCTATAGAATCATTTACAACTGGTTTTCCTCGTACTCCAAATAATATTTTGACATTAGGATTCAATTTTTTTATTTTCTTTAAAAAGATCTTATCCATACATATTTCTCCACAATTATCACCTAAGTATAGTAATATTTTTGAATTTAAAACATCTTCCATTAACGTCCTAGAATCATCTATTGCTAATTCCAACCGCTCCATTTTTTCAAAATAATCAAAAATATCTTCTAATAATGTATTGTGAATAGGGTTAAAATCTATTATATTACCAACAATCGCATATTTCACTGCCAATTGAAACGAATTTGCAACTTGATCAATTTTCTTCTCAAACTCAGGTAACAATTTTAGAAACAATGAATTATAGTAATTTCTAGTTTCTTTGTATGGGTCTGGATTATTCATTTGTTCCTTTATCATTCCAAAAACTTCTCCAATTATTTCTGGGGTGGTAGCTTCAAAATCCATTTTACTAAGATAAGTAAAAACCTTCCTCAATAGCTCTTCTTTATTATTAACACCTGTAATATTTGCCACTTTGATAGCTTGATTAACCACACACGGCAAGCATTTGTCATGTATTTTCATAATTACACCTCTTTGTATTTAAAGTTAGCAGTTTAAACTGCTTAATAAATTATCGTTTATCAGTATGTTATACAAATAATTTTTATTATGTATATATTATGACAATATATACAATTATTTGATATATATTGCAGCCTTTGTTTTACACTAAATTCTCATAAGTATAGTAAAACAAAATACAATATTGTCTTAATTCGATATCCTGTCTATACCGCTTGAACGAACAAAATAATCCTAGAGATGCTTTCTTCAGGATTATTTCATCAATATATAACTTAAAAAGTACGCTAATTGTAAATAACTTTTAATTACAACTATATTGCTGTAATTTTATGCATAAATTTTTCAGTATTTCTTTCAAATCCATATTTCTCATACAACCCATGTGCATTTTTAGTAAGTAAA
>NZ_LZZL01000124.1:0-12447 GCF_002006495.1 Clostridium sp. BL-8 | reverse complement strand
ATAAAGAGTAACATTCATATTCCCCGTATGATATGTTGCTCTTTATTGCATTTTAGGCATTTTTAAACTCATGCATCATTTCAATTTATACTAATATTTAATCTTATTTTCTTTCTCTTACTAAATCTCCTTTGTATTCTATTGAATAAAAAAAGACACCTGCATTTTTGCAAGTGCCTATATAAACATTATTTTATAATTATCTTACTTCAAAATATTTTTTAAAGAACTACAGTCGCAGGTACTGTAATAGCAACTGTTCCTGCAGGTGGAATGTCGCCAACATTAACTACAATATTTGAAGCACTTGAACTCGAATCAACTATCCCCTGAGTAGTTGTTATTCCACTAGGCATAAATTGAATATGATTTGGAGCACTATCATTAATTACTACTGCTTTTGCTGTTTTTGAACCTGTATTAGTAACTACTATAGTGTACGTAAAAGTATCACCTAGCCATACAGATTTCACACTCGCTGTTTTCACAGCACTTAATGTAGTATCAGGTACCCCATTAAATATAATCGAAACATCACCGCCAGCATTATTAGTATTATCACCTTTTGCATATGCAATATTAACTATGGCACTTGCTCCTGTGGTAGTCCCTCCATTATTACCACTGTTATTTGCAATTACCTTTACAGTACATGATGCACTTAAATTACTTCCATCAGTTGTAGTTGCTGTTATTGTTGCTGTTCCTGCACCTACTGTTGTTACTTTGCCTGTTGAATCTACTGTTGCTACTGAAGGATCACTTGATGTCCATGTTACCCCTACTGCTGCTGGAGTTGTTGTTGCTGTTAATTGCTCTGAATCTCCAGTTGTTAAATCCATTGAAGCTTTATCTAATGATATTGACTCATTAGAATCTACTAAATAACCATCTGCATCTATATCTATTGCATCTATATTGAAATGGGCATTATTGACTCTATTTGTTATTGTGATTTCATGTACTGCTGAGGATAAACCGTCTATTTCAAATACTAATGCTTCACTTACTAGAAGTGCATTACTTTGGTGATAATTATACATTACTCCATCTATGTTAACATCTATAGAAAAAGAAGTATCATTATTCATTATTGATATAATTCGTAATTTAGTGCCATAGAACTTAAATCCACAGTAATCATTTAACGTTGTAGTATAAGTCTCTGCTCCACCATACCTAGCAGAACTGTTGTATTTTGACCATCCACTACCTCCATATTTAATTCTACTATCACTATCATCATATCTTTTCCATCCAACTTCAGGTAATTTTAATTGATATCCAACCTTAGCACTATTTGCAGCAGTATTATTTAAATTACTAGTTCCAATTACTCCCCCATCATCTGCAAAAGCACTAATACAAAATCCTAACGATAATATCAATGTCATTACAAACATAATTCCAAATTTTTTAAAATATTTATTCATTTTCATATTCTCCTCTACTAAGTAAATTGAGAACGCGTTCTATTATTATATTAAACTTTTATACAATTAATTGCTTATAAAGTTTCTATACTATTCTTATAGTTTTCTTATATTTTTTCATTGCTAAAAAGGCACCATATTAAATTATCAAATGTTCTTTAAATCTGTGCAAAAGTACATTCGCATTTTGTTATAAGTAATGCTATAATATTACCAATAACTACAAAATCAAACATTATATTCTTAGGAGTGATTATATGAAAGTTGCTATTTACTCAAGAAAATCTAAATACTCAGAAAAAGGTGATTCTATTGGTAATCAAATTCAAATGTGTAAAGACTATATAGAAAATCTATATAGAAATAAAAAAATTGAATAATCAATTTACGAAGATGAAGGTTTCAGTGGTAAGAATACTGATAGACCTGAATTTCAAAAATTATTAAATGATATAAGGAAACAACAGTTTGATATTTTAGTATGCTTTAGATTAGATCGTATATCACGTAATGTTGCAGACTTCTCCTCTACTCTTTAGGAACTTCAATCTTATGGAGTTGATTTTGTAAGTATCAAAGAGCAGTTTGATATAACTAGTCCAATGGGACGAGCTATGATATATATAGCTTCTGTATTTGATCAACTTGAAAGAGAAACAATTGCAGAACGTGTAAGAGACAATATGATAGAACTTGCTAAAATGGCTACTGGTTAGGTGGAGCTCCTCCATTAGGATATTCAAGAGTAAGAGAAACATATAGAGATGAAGATGGAAATGAAAAAGGAATCTCATATTTAGTGCAAGTTCCTGAAGAAATAGAATTAATAAAACAAGTCTTTAATATATATTTAGAAGTCGGATCTATACATCAAACCTTTAAATATTTAATGAAAAATAACATTAATCTACCTAATGGACACTACTTTGCTCATAGCTCTCTGCGTAATATTTTGACAAATCCTATCTATGTAAAGAGTTCAGAAAATGCTCTTAAAATTCTTGAAGATAAAGGTATAAATGCTTATGGCACCCCTGATAAAATTCACGGGATACTAGTCTATAATAAAAGATCTTATAATCTCATTAAAGATGACAAAAAGACAACTCCATTTAAGGATAAATGTGAATGGATTGCTGCAGTAAGTAAAAGATGCAAAGGATTTATTGATTCTGACATATGGGCAAAAGCTCAGCAACAAATTAATAACAATAAATCATTAGCTCCCAATCTTGGTAAAACCAATAAAGCTATTGTTGCTAGTAAAATAAAATGTAAATATTGTGGAAGTACTATGGGATTAGTGCAAGGTCATAAATATGAGTAAACTGGACTTATTGATAAATTAGCTGTAGCTGATGATCTGATAGATGTTTTTATAAATAGAATTAGAATACTTAAAACTGAAATTGCTGAATTAGAAGAAAGCTTAAAATCAATAGATGAAATTATAGAAAATAATTCTCCTGAACTTTATGATATTGAATTTATAAATGCAGTATTGGATAAATGTACAAATATAAAAAATGAAACAATTGAGAATAAAAGAAGGATTATAAACTTCTTAATCAAAGAAATAACATATGACAATGATACTAAAATCCTAGAAATATATACTATTGGTTCAAGAGGAAGTAAAAAAAAGCTTTAAATGCTTCTTAAAAGAGGTCTTAACTGATCCCCTTTTGTTGCACTTTTATACACGTACCATCTGGAACACGTATTCCATCAATTTTAGTTAACTCTCCAAGATTAGCCCCCTTTCCACCTAGTACTTAAAGTTTTGATTTATCAATTTCCTTGAAGCTTAACACATATAAGCTCATACATATTCCTCCTTATAAAAATTGTTTCTAAGCAGATTAATACACTCCTCAAATTCCTTAAAAAAATCGTCGTAATTAACTTCTGTTTTATTTGATAATTGATTCATATATCCATCAGTAAGCCAGCCAAGCATTTTCATAACCAGCTTTGGATCAATACCTTCTTTAAATTTCGAATAATCCATTCCATCAAAAGCAATTTTGTCTCTAAAACCTTCACCATTTGCTATAATATCTTTTATATCTTCCTTTACTTCTTCATCACTTTAAAAATACATACTCATTAAAAATACTGGCATCCCTGGATATTTCTTCATAATTGCAATTTCTATATTTGATGAAAGCTTAATTCTTTCAAAAAAATCAGTGACCGTATAATCAAACTTTTAGTTAACTTCCTTCATCATTATATTTCACATAAATCAATTAAATAAAAATACAATGCTTTTTTTGTACCAAAGTAGTGAAGTACCATTGCTTTTGAAATTTCAGCTGCAGCAGCAATATGGCTTACTGAGGTTTTTTTATAACCATTGGCGCCAAAAGATTTAAGTGCAGCGTCTATAATTTTCTTTCAATATCTATCCACTAAATTCATATAATCCTTAGAGAATTCAATACCTGATGAAGTGCAAGTATCATTAAAAATTATACAATTTCTTTTTTTATCATAAAGCATTACCTTTAAATTTCCATGAAGAGTTTCACTTGCTATAGGTATCATACTGCCATTGCAAGGTGCGTATAACTTCATAAAATCTTCTTCTTTATAAGATCCTTCAATTTTAAGAGAATACTTTTTATTATAAGTTTCTAAAATAATTTTTTCATTTTCACAATTAATTAAGAGATTACTTCTATTTATTGTTGTAAATTTATAAAATCTGCCTTTTACATATAATCCTATTAAAAAACCTGTAAAACTTTTGAGTTTAAAGGGAAGTGGTACATGTCCTATAGAGCATGTAACTGCTCCATCTCCATTTTCAAAAGAATTTCCCTGCGCCCAAATATAAGAATACGGAAAAGCTTCCCCCCAATTTTTTTCAATATATAACTTTCCTCCAGTGAAATCAATGTCTTTACCATTAATGCAAAGTTTCCCTCGTACAATTCCATCATTAGCACAAACCTGACTATAACACTGCATAAAACCTAAATAATTATAGAGCCCCATGCTGCCAGGATTAATAATGCTATCTGGCCATTTTATAATATTGTCAAAATGTAGTGTTCCAAATATCTTTTCATTCTGCTGGCTAATATTTAAATTAATTGCATTAATTGAAAAAGAACTTTCTCCTACATTTAAATTAAATTCAGATTTACTTGCTTTAAACTCATCTTTCATAAATCTTAAATATTTAAAATTGTTTTCATTTCCTTTAAGTATTTGAATGAAGCTATGTGAAAATCCTTTTTTATTTGAAATAAATAAACCTGGAATAAAGCAATACGTATTACCTGTATATGGCTGCACAATCTTGAAATACCAGCCTTCAAAAAAATTCAATTTTTTATTCTTTCCATGATAAATATCAGGATTTATAATAGCTTTAAACACAAGAACACCTCTTTATTTAATTTATAGCGCTATAATAGCTTATAATGCCATATACTATTCTTTAATGTAACAGGTGTTATTATACATTTTTTTAAATATTTAAATTTTTATTGAAACATATTTTTAACTTTTCTTAGCTATTTTAAAATATAATATTAAATTTCGTTAAAGAAAAAACAGCCAATAAATAGATTAGCTGTTTTTCCTTTGGAACTTAATAAATATTTAAAATCAAATGTTATAGATTATTTTTTTACTTCTTGTTTTCCAGTTACAGAAGACGTACTATCCATATTAAATCCAGACTTAGCCGCATCGTCTTTAAAATAGACATTTCCGTCAATCTTAGCGTCAATTAACTTAAAATCATTAGTGTCAACATATAAATCACCTTTAAAGGTTCCATGTTCAATACTAGCTTGTGGACTCTCAATAGTTAATTTTGGTGCTGTTAAAGTAAATCTATTTGTAATATTACGATTGTCATCTTGAGTATAAAGAGCTAACTTTCTTTGTAAAAGTTCTTTTCCCGAATCATCCTTCTTGCCATTCTTGAATTCACCTTCCAACACTAAATCCTTATCTAATGTCATGTCTTTCGTAATAGCGATGATCCACTTTCCATCTTTGCTTATAGCTTTAGTGAACACATCTGGATCACTTGTTACTGATGCCGATGCAGTAGCATCAGCTTTTGGTGCAGGTGCTTGTGCAGGTGCTGATTGTTTAGAACCGCATCCAACTAATAATCCGGCAACCATAACGGAAGCCAATAATAATGCTTTAATTTTCATGAGTATTCCCCCTATTTTTTAATTTATTATAATATAATTGAGGAAATTTCATAATTAAGTTACTTATGAGTTTTTATCAATATATATTTCATATTATTTAGTTAATTATAATATATATTGCATATTAACTTTACTAATTTGAATTATGAACAATTCTCAATTAATATGACTAAATACCTTAATATTGAAATTTATCATTATAATTATAAACACTAGATATTTTTGAATATATTAAAATTGAACCTCCTTTATTGGCATTCAATTCTATTCCTTATTTAATAAAATCTTATTAATAACTTTTTAGTTGTTTTTAATAAAATATTTCTGCTTTCACCGTCTGGAAGAGTATTAATTAAATTAAAAGCTCTATTAGTATATTTTTCAGCTAATGCCCTAGACTTTTCAATTCCTTTAAGCTCTTTTACTATGCCTGAAATAGCCTTAAGATCATTTTCTTCAAAGTAATCTTTATTAAGAATAGAAGATAAATCAGAATTTTTTTTCTCAAGAGCATATATTATCGGCAAAGTATAAATGCCTTGTTTTATGTCATTACCAATAGTTTTGCCTACTACTACTTCATTTCCAGTATAATCTAAAATATCATCAATTATTTGAAAAGCCATTCCTATATTATGTCCAATATTAGAAAGCTTTTTGCATAGCCTGCTGTCACACTTGCTTTCTACCGCACCACTATAGAAGCTTAATGCAAAAAGCTCTGCAGTCTTTGCTGATATTCTCTTTAAGTATTTTCTTACAGATACTTTTGTGTTGTACTTAGAGGCGAATTGTTCTATTTCTCCTAAGCATATTCTGGACATTGAATTTGAGTCTATGTTGATATTTTTTAAAGTAGAATTTTCAGATAAGATTTTAAAACATCTGCAAAATAAAAAGTCTCCTATGTATACAGCATAATCCTTCCCATATTTAGACTGAATGGTTTCAATTCCTCTTCTGAGCTTTGAATCATCTACTATATCATCATGAACTAAAGTAGCCATATGGAGCATTTCAAGCACAGCTGCCAAAGGATAAACCTCTTCTTCATTAAATTCACCAAATCTTGCTGCGATAATTAAAAATGCAGGTCTAAGGAGTTTACCTCCCGAATTTATTAAATCTAAAATTGCATCTTCAACAAACTTTTCCCTGCACTTAATGTTTTTCTTCATTATTTTAATAACTTCTTCTAAGTCATTTTTTACAACTGGACATTCATTCCAAAATTTATCCATGTGATCACCCTTTATCGTCAAATAGTTTAGTAGTTGTATTTAATATATTCAAATGATTTACAATGTATCTGGAAGTCAGCCCTACAAAAAAACCCGTGCCTATTCCTTACATTGTTAAAATCGGAATATATAAACTTACATTTACATTTTGAACTATCAATGCAGCTATAGTAATTTGCCCTATGTTATGAAACACAGCTCCTGCACTACTAACACCTATTATGCTTACCTTATCTCTACCTACTCTCTTTATTAATGCCATTACAATAAAGCTAAATAACGCTCCGGCAATGCTATATAATAGGCTGGATATGCTTCCACCAAGCACTGATGAAAGCAACAGCCTGACTATGATAACCATGAAAGTTTCTATTTCACCAAATAAATAGAGTGATACAACAGTCACAATATTAGCTAGTCCAAGTTTTGCCCCTGGAGTTATAAATGGCACTGGTATCATGGATTCAATTATATGAAGCACCAATCCTTGTGATACAAGCAAGGATAAGAATACCATCTTTCTTGTTTTTGTCATTTAATTCACCTTAAAAGGATACCTCATCCGTCTCCTGTTTTCCTTCACCCGTTATTTTTACAACTAACTTATGGGGCAAACATATTATAGATTCCCCTAGTTTGCTTATAGCATGAGCCTTTACACATATCTGATCTGGACAGTCTGCATCAATAATTTTTACTTGTCCTTTATCTATTTTAATAACATTTTCCCCCAGCTCATTATCAATAGTAAAGGATATCTCCTCTGAATTTTTATTTAAAGGAAGTTTTTTATATAACTTTCCCTCTGAATATACTTCTACATATAAATTGTTATACTTATTATCATTTATAATAAATGTAACTCCTTCGGGAATTAATGATATTATAATTAATACAACTATTATAACTACATCCCATTTCTTCATTATTACTTCTTTTTTGTAGTATATTTTTAAAGACTAGCTGAGGTTTCATTCTTATATAATGGTTTTTGTTTACCAAGCCACAAGCTTCCTAAATATTTACCCAACCAAGGCATTACATAATAATCAAGTCCAAAAGATCTTCCTGCGCCAGCCATAAGGGCTATTGCACCAAAGAAATACCAAAGTACATCATATCCAGCCATTGCTGATAATACAAAATTTACAGCTAAAAAGGCTGATGCTGCACTTGCAAGCCAAGTAAATAGTCCAGCAAGAAGGCATAAGCCTATACCTATTTCTGCACATACAACAATTCTTTGGAACCAAACAGCAATTTCAGGATTTGGCATTAAAATCTTCATAATTGCCTGGAAGAATCCTGGCGCACTGCTTAATATAGGTGCAGGAGTAGCGGCCGCAGTAGTTGCCGTAGTAGTGGTTGCTTCTACAGATGCACTAGCTGTACCATCTGCAGCAATGTGTAACCAATCAAAAGGCATTTTAATATTTCCACTTAAAAACCAGCTATCTGTTCCAATTCCATCAGTTATTTTATGAAGTCCTGAAGCTTTTGCAAAAGTATCTTCTCCAATTAGCTTCTTCACTCCTTCTAGTACCCACATTGAACCAAGGTATAATCTAAAAGGAACTAGCCATATTGATGGAGATTTAGCAGCTAAATGCCCTCCCATTATAGAACGTCTTTCCTTAACATTAAAGAATTCATCTAATAGGTATCTAACAGTTGTATAAAATCCACCAATACTAAATAAATATAGTAAATTAATTAAATGCTTAAGCGCTCCTGCAAAAAATCCTGTAAGTTTTATTCCAGCTGCATCAGCTACAGCATAGCGACTACCGATTGAAACCATGAAACCTTGATAATTTGATTTATGTGCTTTCTTATCAGTTCCTTCAATATCAGCTATAATGTTATTTGCTGCAGTTCCAGCAGTTTGAAGCGCAGCTTCGACTATTTGAGGTAACCCCTTTCCTTTTTCGTCTAAGAAAGCTGCATCACCAATAACATAAACATTTTCTTTATCTATTGATTGCATAAATTCATTGGTATTTACTCTTCCTCTATTGTTTAAATCTAGTCCAAAACTCTTAGCAAATGAATTTCCTTGTACTCCGCAAGTCCAAACCAACGTTCTTGTTTCTATTTTTCTTCCATCCTTAAGATTAACTTCATCTGGTGTAACCTGTGTAATGGCGGAATTCGTTAATATCTCAACCTTATGTTTAATCATATATCTTTCTGCTTTTAATGCCAACTTATCATCTAAAATATTAAGAATATTTCCTAATGCTTCTATAACCATTATTTTGATATCATTTTGATCAACGTTATATTTCCTGCAAAGTTTCTTTTTCCACTCAATAAGTTCACCAGTAAGCTCTATGCCTGTAAATCCAGCACCAGCAACTGCGAAAGTAAGCATCGCTTTTCTTTTTTGTTCATTTCTTTCCTTGCTAGCAAGCTTGAACATATTTTCAATGTGATGTCTTATTTTAATTGCATTATCTAGGGACCAAAGCGGGAATCCATTTTCCTCAACTCCTGGTACTCCAAAATATGCTGGCTCGCTACCAGTACCTAAGATTAAATAGTCATATTCATACTCGCTAAATTCTGTAATCAAAACTTGCTTGTTAACATCTACATTTTTCACTTCTTCAGTAATAATGTTTACTTTAGAGCCATAAAATATCTTTCTTAAATCAATTTGTACTGAATCAGGCTCTACTCTTCCACCAGCTACCTCATGTAGTAAGGTCATTAGAGTATGCACTGGATTTCTATCTATTAGGGTAATTTCTACATCGTTGTTTTTCTTGTATTTTTTGCTTAAAATTTTGGCAGCTTGTACACCGCTATAACCTGCTCCTAAAATGATAATATTCTTCTTTGACACTTCATACCACCCCGTATTTCTTTATTCTATTACTGATTAAAATTCTATAATAATATTACTTTCTTAAAGAATTCTTGAAGATTTTTTAAAAGGTTTACAAATAAGAATTTTTTTGAGTGTGTAATACACAAATAATTTATTTAATAACTAACTTGTGGCATAACTTTTCCTTATATATAAAATTAATATATATTATTACTTAATTGTTAAAAATACCTAATTACATTTTATCACAAAATTTAGTTTTATTCATCCGTCTTCGAATATTTTTATAGTATTTTGATTAATATAGTCATGATTCCTAATATAATCACCTGTGTAGCATTTATTAGCACAAAATTCTTTATAGACAGAATAAAATTTTTACTTTTACTTGGTCCTTTTTGAAATATATTAATATTTCTATTTACTATAATCAACGTCAAAAGTATAAATAATGATGCTAACGGAAGCATTTTTAGTGCTACAAGCACTGCTATGTCTGCATAAGCAATATAATATAATAATTTAAAAAGTTTCAGAGCCATTGGCTTTCCTATATAATAAGGCAAAGTAAATCTATCATTTAAGATATCCTCTTCTAAATCACAAATATTATTAGCAAGCATTATATTGGCTATTCCTATTACAGTAGGTATCGCATATAAAAAAATACTTAAAATTTCTAAAACATTAATATTAAAACTTAGAATATTTTTTTGATATGTAAAAGATATTATATTAGTATCATAAATATGAATATATATTGCCAAAAATATAACGATAAATCCCTCAAAAAAACCAGAAAATATTTCTCCAAGCGGCATCCTTGAAATCGGAATCGGGCCAAATGTGTAAAATATGCCTATACCAAAAGAAATAATTCCTAAAAATAATACTACTATATTTGTTCTTAAAGTTAGTACAATTCCGGCTATAGTTGCAATTGTCAAAAATGTAAAAATTATAAGCAAAACTTTAGTTTCATTCATTCCATACTTCTCAATAAAATTATTTTTCATTAGATTATTCTTTTCTTTTTTATCATCAATATAATTATTTATTGCTGTAGTAGCCATTGCAAAAGCCATTACTGAAATAAACATTATTATAAAATTATCTAAATTAAATGACCTATATCTATATATAGCATAAGCTGTTCCTAAAGAAAATGAAATAAAACTCGCTAGCTTAGCCTTTATCTGTACTAATTGAAAAAATTTATTTATGGACAAGTTATCACTTCTTTCGTTAAGTTATGTTTTCTCAAGTTTTAGAAAATCTATTTTAATAAATATATAACTTAATTTGCCATAGTAAAATCAGAACTTAAATCCTCTATGTTAGTGTCCCACTTTGAAGATTTATAAATTTTAAAATCTGTAGTTACTGCCATACATGAAATTCCATCAAGACTATCAATAATCTTAAACCCTTTGTCCACCCCACTTACAAACGTAACTTTTGTAAGAATGTCTGCAAGCATATTACAATCATCTATACTGCTATCAACAATTATCGTATCACTCATAACTCCTGCATCTGCTGGATAGCCATTGAATGGATCTAATATATGATGATATCGCTTTCCATCCTTCATAAAAAATCTCTGATAATCTCCAGATGTAGAAAGTGCACTTTGATTTAGCTTAACTATACCAATATTGCCATCATTTTGTTCCTTTCTTGGATGTTGAATTGCAATTGACCATTGTGTTTTATCTGGTTTTTCTCCAAGTGTATATATGGAACTCCCTCCAAGGTTTATAATTGCACTCTCAACTCCATATTGCTTAAAAACTTTTATAATTTCATCAGCTGTAAACCCCTTAGCAACTCCCCCAAGATCTATAGCCATATCTGGTTTCATAAGCTTAACACTACTATCATTGTCATTAATACTAATATTGTCATATCCTACCAGCGCTAATTTTTCTTTGATTTCTGAATCATCTGGTACTCTTTCATCATCTGTACCAATTCCCCATAGTTGTATGAGTGGACTTACTGTTATATCAAAAGCTCCATTGCTTATCTTAGAGTATTCTACTGAAGTCTTTATAATCTTGAGAATTTCTGGATGTACTTTCACGTATTCCTTTCCCGCTGCTTCGTTAATTTTGCTAACATCACTTGTACTAATTGAACTGCTTGCCATATTTTCAATTTCATCTACTCTATTAAAAGCAGCATCTATAGCTTTATCAGCATTAGGACCATAAGCTGTTAAATGCATAATCGTATCCATTTTAGTAGCATATTTATCAACTTTGTCATCTTTTTTGGAACAAGAAACCGTTGATATGATTAATAATATACTTATTCCAATGGCTAATGCCTTTTTTATCATTTGCTCTCCTCCTAAATATATATGTTAATATTACAACTAAAACTGGCACTATCTGAGCAATATATAGCTAAATTATATTAATATACAAGACTTTATTATGTTGCTCCAATAAAGATTCATTTGGTTTCTATTATACAATATCAAACCATATTAATTCAAATGTTCCAAAAATTGTTTTATTAATATTATATTTGTATTTTTACATTTTTAATAAGAATTTCTTTATTTATGAATAAAAACGTTTTCTTTTAATATTATATCATAAAATTATCCAATTTCTAACCATAAAAATAGAGCCTTAAATTTAGACTCTATTTTTCATTTAAATTCCTTTTAAATCTCAAATTTATTTTTCTAGACCTGTTGTAAAATGAAATTGAACTAATAAAAATATCCATAGTGGATTATTCTG
>NZ_LZZL01000123.1:0-12355 GCF_002006495.1 Clostridium sp. BL-8 | reverse complement strand
TCTTAAATTTAGTATCCTCATGCATATCAACTCTTAATTTAACAAATTTTCTTTCTCTCATTTTTAACACACTCCTCTGTAAATTTAATTCCTACATAGGATATATGCTTAAATTTTAAAGATTACATATATTTTTGAAATTTTTTTCTCACTTTTCTTTAGAGATTTTCTTAAAATATACAATTATTGCAATATATACAACTATATTTTACATGCTTGCTAAATTTTAAGCGGATATCTTCACTAGAAATCTATATGCTCAAATATAGTCTGTTTCCCTCTTTAAAATAGATACCTTCTTCACTCTTTCGAACTATTATTTTTCCATTTGTAATTTCCACAACTTCATTTTCAATATTTTCTGCAATTGCTTTTTCTGCTAATATATGAACAATTACTTTATCACTGTATTCAGTATCTTCTATATGCCATGAATTCTGTCCGCAAAGATACTGAACCTTCCCAAATAAGTCATACTCCATTTCAAAGCTTAATTTTAGTCCTTCAACCTTTTCAACAATTCCTGCTGCTTTTATTGCTATGCTTGCCCCTTTTGTATAAGCCCTAGTTAGTCCTCCTGTACCTAAAAGTATCCCTCCAAAGTATCTTGTTACAACAACGGCGCAATCTGTCACTCTGCTTTTTTTCATTACTTCGAGAATCGGTATTCCTGCTGTTCCTTGAGGCTCCCCATCATCAGAGTATCTTTGAATATTCATATTTTGCCCTATAATATAAGCTGAACAATTATGTCTCGCTTGCTTATGCATATTCTTTATCTCATTTATAAAAGCCTTAGCTTCATCTTCACTTTCTACTCTTTTTGCATATCCAATAAATTCAGACTTTTTTTCTTCAAATCTATCTTCTCCAAAATCTCTTATTGTAATGTAAGACATCTCTATCCAGCTCCTTTGCAATTTAAGTTACTATATTAAATTATACTTGAGTTTATCAATTTAATTCCATAACTTTAATAATCAATCATTCTTTACAGAAATTATTTCTTCCCTAAGCATTCTCATGCCGCTTTCTATTTTTTCTTTATCCGTTTGATAGAAAGATATTCTAAAAGAATCTTGTCCATCGCTTTGTGATGTAAAAAAGATTGCTCCAGGAGTAATATACACATTTCTTTTTCTTAATCGCATGAAAAGTTCTGTTGTGTTTATCATAAAATTTTCTTTTAGTGTTACATAAAAATTTAATCCGCCTCTCGGATCTTCATATGTTAATATATCTTTAAAATCTTTTTCCAATATAGATTTCACAAGTTTATATCGTTCTATATATTCATCATTTAAATTTTTAATATTTGTTTTCCACTTTTCACTTGAAATATATAATTCCAATGCCCTTTGCATTAAACTTGAGGTTGTTATATCTGTATTATGTTTTGAACTTTGAAGTGTTTCTCTAAATATTGTTGGTGCCACTAAATAGCCTAGTCTTATTCCAGGAAGAAATATTTTTGAAAAACTTTTTATATAAATAACTCTATCATTCTTATCGAGCCATTTAAAAGGTACATATTCTAAAGATTTTTCATATATGAGCTCAGATAAATAATCATCTTCTATTATGTAAAAATCATAAATTTCTGCAAGATCTAAAATTCTCTTTTTCTTTTCCAAACTGTAACTTATACCTGTAGGATTTTGAAAATAACTCATTGTAAAGAAACATTTTATTTCGTTCTTTTGAAGTATTTTTTCAAATTTATTAAGGTTTATTCCATCTTCTTCAACTGGTACCTCAAATAAATTAACTTTTCTCCACTTAAAGACTGATAACGCTCCAACATAAGTTGGTTTTTCAACTATTATATTATCATTTATATTCAATATTCCTTTTGATGCAATATCAATTCCTTGCTGTGCCCCTGATACAATTATTATATCTTCATTATTTAATTTGTTATTCCAAAAAGCTCTATTTATAGTATATATAAGATCTGTATATCCATTTCTATTATCTGATAAAAGCGCGTTTGCTCCATCTCTTTCTAGAACTTCATTTATAATATATTTCAAATCATCTATTGGAAACAGTACTTCCTTTGTGGTTTCACCTGTAAAATCAATTATCTCATTTAAATCCCCTAAAGATAATTTTTTTAATGTATTCGAATATTCTCTTCTTAAATTCGAAGCAACTTCTTTTCTTTTAGCAAAACTTCCGCTTCCTACTTTTTGATAGGCATATCCCTCAGCCTTTAATTTATTATAAGCACTTACTATTGTGACATTATTTACGCCTAACGTTTTTGATAATTCTCTTATGGTTGGGAGTTTATCTCCATCTTTAATTTTTCTTTTATCAATTAAATTCTTTATATAATTAGCTATTTGAATATACTTAGGTACCTCTTCATCTTTAAACTTAAAATCTTTATAAATATTCATAAACTTCCCCTTATACTAACAATGTTCCTTAATTATAAATTTTATATGAATATACATTTTCACTTACTAGCTTTTCATTACATGGTAATTCCAACTTCTTAGTCTCTTTTGCTACCAATTTTCGTTTGTATAACTCCTTCAATATATCTTCAATTTTTATGTTAAATTCTTTGAATGAATCACTATTTTTTATTTCATATGAACTTAAAAACATATTTTTCTCAAATAAATAATCTAATAAAGATTTAGACGCCTCATTTATGTTTTCATCTAAAAAATTTTCTATATAATCTACAGTTTCCTGTATACTTTCTTTTGTACATTTGTTATTAAATAAATTTTCAATTATTATATTAAACTTATTATTTAAATTTGTAGCCATTTTTACAGAATCTTTACTTACACTATAGCCATTTAGGTTTAAATATAATTTTGCAAAACTGTCTAGTGTTCTAATTAATACCTCATAGGATGTAAATGTATTATCATTTTGTAGATACTTTTTAGTCACCCTGATATCCTTTATAGCATTCCCCAAATATACAAGATTCCAAGTTTCTCTATATTTATCTAAACTATATTTTGCCTTATTAAAAATGCTTTCAATTTCATCATCTCTAGAAAAAATTATCTTTGAAGATAGGAGTAAGTTTCTTATAAGTCCTTTATTACCATTGCTTTCATATGACTCCAAAAATTTATCTTTATTTAATACTTTCATATGTACTGGTACACCTAGTATTTCTGAATATATATCTCTTACTTCTTCAAAGACATCTTTATACACAACAAATAGATCTATATCAGATTCTTCCCAAAGATCTCCACTAATTATGCTTCCAAATGCAAATATAGCTAATACTTTTTTGTTGACTTTTAATGTATTAATTAATTTCTCAGAAGCTTTCTGATAATCTAATATGGATTTTGCCATCTTATCTCCACCTTTTTTCGCCTAAGGTAATAATTATCTATCATTTTAAATTACCACATGGGCATTTTACTAAAACTTATTATCATTATAACTGAAACAATCAATTATTTAAAGAATTCCTACTTTAAATAACATTTTATTAATCTATAAATCTTTATCATAAATTAAATAAAGATTCTCAAAATAATTAAACTCGAGAATCTTCATCAAAACTAAATGGAGGGCAGTTTCTATCCATATTATTTAATTGTGCAACATACAATTTTATTCTTCTACTTAAGACACCCAGCATATCAGCTATTTCATCATTCATTTTATAGCATAATTTAAAGGCATCTTTAACTTCTTTTCTATCTCCTGATGCATTAATATTAAGATTTTGTGCAACAATTGACATATTAGATGATGCAAAAGCAATGAGGTTTACAGCATCGATTAGGGGCCTTACTTCTCTTGTAAAATAAATATTGCTTAATACTTCAATTTTAAGCGATGCAATATTATCCCTAATTAAAGTCATAGCTACTATAGCTTCACTTAAATTTTTGATATTATTCAAAAGCTCCTGCTGCCTTGCTTTCATTTCTTCATAAGCTTTATCACTCTCTGAATAATTAGCTTTAGATGCATCTTCATTATTATCAGAAGCCTCTGATGTATTATTTTCAGCAGTACTTGCTTTAGCTTTACTTCCAGTTGATTTTGCACCACTTTCTTTTTTCTCTGTATTACTACCTAAAAAAATTTCAGCAATTTCATCAAAACTTGTTTTTTGCTTACTTTCTTGCTCATGAAAAGAGCTAGCTTCATTACTATTTTCTCTATTCTTGTTTGAATTGTTTTTTTTAAAATTGCTTTTCTTAGGACCACGTTTGGATCTTCTTCTGCCCATGACTATGCATTCCTTAATTAATACTCATATATAATATATTAATTAAAATGTCTTATTATTCTTTTACCTCATGCTCTACTGTCTTGTTGTAAACCTCATCATCCACTTCAACCACCATATAGGTTCCATTATCCTTATATTCTTCTTCTAATACTCTTCCATTTCTATGCAAATATGATGAAACATCACTCTTTTCATATGGTATTAAGTATTCTACTTTTCTATAATTATAAGGCAGTTTCTCTTCGATTAGATTTAGAAGTTCTTCTAAATTAATTTTTTCTTTAGCTGAAATCTCTATTACTTCATGATTTTCTATTATTTCTTTTAGAGCTGCTATTTGTTCTTCTGTTGCCATATCTATTTTATTTAATATTAATATTGTTTCCTTATTTATAGCTCCAAGTTCACTTAACACTTCATTTACAACCCTATATTGATCTATAGCACTATCTGAAGATGCATCTATTACATGACATAGAAGATCTGAAAAAATCACTTCTTCTAAGGTAGACTTAAAGGCTTCCACTAAATCATGAGGTAATTTTCTTACAAATCCAACTGTATCTGTAAGAGTTATTACGCCTTTTTTACTTAAGGTTATTGCTCTTGTTGTAGTATCTAGTGTTGCAAAAAGCATATTTGCTTCAAATACTTTTTCTTTCGTTTTATTTTCTTTTTTCGCAGCTAAATCGCAAAGAGCATTTCTTAAGGTAGATTTTCCTGCATTTGTATACCCAACTAAAGATACTTTAGGGATATTCTCCTTATTTCTTTTTTCCCTTTGAACATCTCTGGTTTTCTTTATTTTTTTAAGCTCATCCTTTAAATCATATATTGTCTCCATTATATGACGTCTATCAGTTTCAAGTTTCTTTTCTCCAGGGCCTCTAGTTCCTATTCCTCCACCAGTTCTAGATAATACAGTACCTAATCCCTGCAATCTTCCTAGTCTATACTTTAACTGAGCTAACTCAACTTGTATTTTGGCTTCTTTAGTTTTAGCTCTTGTTGCAAATATTTCTAAAATCAATGTAGTTCTATCAATTACTTTAGCTCCTATTGCTGCTTCTAAATTCCTAACTTGAGATCCTGAAAGTTCATCATCAAATATTATTACATTAGCTCTTTCTACCTGCCTCATAGATGCAATTTCTAACACTTTACCTCTACCTATAAAATATGCTGCATCAACTTTGTTTCTGCTTTGAAACACTGTTTTTAATACTGGTATGTTACAAGCTTCTGTAAGTTCACTTAATTCTTCCAAGCTTTCCTTAGTATCAGAGCCTACCAAAATTGCTTTTTCTTCTGTTTCCTCTATAACATCATTTGTTTTAATTAAATTTTCTATAAATCTTATCCTATCCAATATATTTATAGATAGTATCTCTTCTAGTGAGAGATTGCTCTTTTCTTCAGCTTCCAATTTATTGTTATATAAAGCAAGCATCCCTAAAGAAAAATCTACTATATTTCCATCTATTACAGCAACTGATATAATTGCATCTAATTTTAACTTTAAAAGAGCCGTTAAATCCAAAGCTGACAGATTGCAGTATCCATTTGGATGAGTATGAATCACCCTGACTCCTGCTAACCTTTTTTCTTCAATATCTATTAGAGGAATTTCAACTGATGTAGAATCTCCAATAGCTACTGAAGTAACATTACCTTTTCTATTTATTCCTATACTTACTTCTCTTTCAATTAGGCTAGATATTTTTGAAATTATATTTAAGATTTCTATATTACATACTTCATCTTTTAAATTTCTAATGGAATAAATACTCTCTAATTCATCCAATATTGATTTTCTAATACCTTCAATATTTCCATATATCATAATAAACACCTCACATAAGCCATGGGACACCTTTTAGATTAGTGACAAGCTATGAGTGATAAGTTTTAAATTAAGAACAAAATCCCTTTAGGATTTCTAAAAACATTATCTATTCTTAAGAAAATCCAGCAGCTTTTCTACCATAACTCACAACTCATAACTCTCAGCTTCTTCTATGTCCCTATCTTGACAATTTTCATATAATTTTATACTATTAATTCATTAATTATAACTTATACAAATGATAATTGACAATGTATAATATAATAATTAGGAACATATTTTTGTGAAACTTTTTAGATTAACTTTACACATACAAAGGACTTTTGCAAATATTAGACTTGATTCTATGCTCCAAATTTTCAATTGTACATTACATAATAAGTTAATCGAATTATAATAATTTAATAAATATAAAAGGAGTTTTTAAACAAATGGACGATAAGAAACGAAACATTCTTTTTTCTGAAGAACAAATCAATTCTAGAATAAAGGAATTGGGTAAAATTATTACTAAAAATTATAAAGGTAAAAACCTTTATGTTCTATCTTTACTTCGTGGGAGTTTTGTATATGCTGCTGATTTAGTTAGAGCCATAGATTTAAATACTAAAATAGGCTTTATGACTACCTCTAGTTATGGTCACAGTGAAACTTCTTCTGGATCTGTTAAAGTAGTTCAAGATATTTCTGATGATATTAAAGGATGGGATGTTCTTATAGTCGACGATATTGTTGATACTGGAATTACAATGGATTTTGTTTACAATCACGTAAAGAGCTTAAATCCAGCTTCTGTAAAAACTTGTGTTCTTCTTGATAAACCATCAAGAAGAAAGATAGATATCAAGCCTGATTATTGCTGTTTTGAAATAGAAGATGTATTTGTAGTAGGATATGGATTAAACTACGGTGATTTCTATAGAAATGTACCTTATGTATTTAATTGGGAAAGTTAGTCTAGTTGTACGTTATGAATTACAGCTTAAGAGTTAAAGGATGAAATTCAAAAAGAAAGTTTGAGAATCCAAATACAAGATGCTCGCAGAGAAAGTTCTGCTGACCAAAAGTAAGACTTTGAGCATCACTTTTGGATTCTCACTTTTCCTTTTTAGGGATTTTTAAAACATTTTTGTCTTTGAAATGCTTAAAGACCTTTTTTCCTCGACTCATAACTCATAGCTTTTAATTTTTAACTGTATTATCTGGCAAGCCTAAGGTTGCATTTGGGATTTTTCCGACTATTATGGTATCTGATACTGGAATTTGTGTTGTTACATCAACATCCTGATTCCTAAGTGGTAACTTTAATCTTATTTTAGCCATAACATTTAAATATATCTTATGTCTAGTTTGATTTATTCCAGCACTTTCAAATTTTGATTCATAACTCGTACTTATGTTTCCAATAGGTTCTATTTCTACGGTTATTTTTGGTCCTAGACTAAAAAATGCACTCTTACCGCTCATCCAGCCTAATGGAACTTTTACAGAAGAGTTTTCCATATTACTTAGTGCGGTATTGCATTCAGTGGCTAATTTAGCTGCGATATAATTTAATTTTACAGTATCAGCTTGAACTAAAATTATATTTCCTTCACTATTTTTTTGTATTTTCACCATTTCATCATATTTAAAATCCTGTGACAGAATCTCAACACTTTTTTCATTTATTATATTCAAGGTTTGAGACTTCGCCATCATTGTCGCTATTTCAATTACTGAAGGCATAACTCTTTCGTCAAAAAATACTATTGTTACATTAAAAACAACAATTATGAAAATAATTACCACTATAAATGATATATACTTATGACCCTTACGTTTGGTATAATATTGCATCATTAACACCTTTATATTGAGTTCTATATTTAATAATACTATAATTATGCTATAATGGTATGAAATATTATTAAATTATTAACCTTATATTTTTTTAGGAGGATAAAATGGCAATTAACGATAAAGCAAAAAGGACGAATAGTACTCCGAAAAGCAAAAGAACTGGAACGCCCACTAGTCATAAGAAATCAAAAAAGCCCAAAAAAACTAAAACAATATTTAAGGGCATATTATTTGGTTTACTATTTTGTTTCCTCGCAATTATGATAGTAGGTGCAGGTTATGCATTTGCTGTTATAAAGACTACTCCACCACTAAATGTTGAAGCTGTATTATCATTAAATCAACCTTCAAGCATATATGATAGTAATGGAGACTTTATGGACAATATTCAAACAGATGAAGAACGTTATGTTATAGATTCAAGTAAAATTCCTGCTAATTTAAAAAATGCCTTTGTGTCAATTGAAGATGAGAGATTCTATAAACACAATGGAATAGATATTCAAAGAATTGCAAGTTCCGCCTATCTAGATGTAACAAGAATGATAACTGGACAAAAAGGGTTACACGGCGCTTCTACAATAACGCAGCAATTATTAAAAAATACAATTTTAACCAACGACGTTACCCTTGAAAGAAAAATAAGAGAAGCTTATTTAGCAATCAATCTAGAAGATAATTTGACTAAAGATCAAATTTTAACGGCTTATTTAAATACGATTCCTTTAGGTGGTCATGAATATGGAGTTGAAGCTGCAGCTTTATACTACTTTGGCAAAAGTGCTTCTGATCTATCATTAATTGAATGTGCCTATATTGCAGGTGTTACACAGGCTCCAACTTATTACATGGCTTATACTGAAAGTAATATGAAAGATCCTACACCATATATTAATAGAACTCTAACTGTTTTAGAACAGATGAATAAACTTGGATATATAGATAATTCGGAGTATTCTAAAGCTGTTAATGATGTAAAAAATGGTGGCTTAGTATTTAAGTCTAGCAAAAAAGATTATCGCTTAAATTATGAATGGTTTGTATATCCTGCTGTAGCTCAAGTTAAAGAGGACTTAAAAGAAAAATATAATTATTCAGATGATGAAGTATCAAAACTAATAGTTAATGGCGGTCTTAAGATATATACAACAATGGATAGAAATCTTCAAGATTTTACTCAGTCAACTTTAAATGATTATAAAAATTTAGGAATTAGCAATAAGGAAACCTACGATAAGGATGGTGTCCCTTTACTTCAAGCATCAGCAACTATAATGGACTATAGAACTGGTCATGTTCTTGCAATGGTTGGTGGCAGAGGTAAACAACAGCCTCAATCACTTAATAGAGCCTATGATGATTTGCGTCCAATTGGTTCTTCAACAAAACCATTAACTGTTTATGGTCCTGGTATTGATAAAAAAATTATAACTGCAGCTACAACTGTAAATGATGCTCCAATTCCTGAAGCAATCGGGAAAAAGTATGGTACAAGTGGTGAACCTTATAATCCATTAAATTCTCCTAATGAATATGATGGGCTAATGACTTCAAGAGACGCTCTTACTCATTCAAAAAATACAGCAGCAGTACTCACTGAAGATAAAGTCGGTTTAAAAACAGGTATTGAATATGGGGAAAAATTAGGCTTGAAATACAATTCTGCATCAAAAACATCAATTGCAGCTCTTGCCTTAGGCCAGTTTAATAACAATCCTAACGATAGGGATGGAGGCAATACTTCTATTTTAGCAGCTGCTTATGGTTCCTTTGGTAATAACGGAACATATACAAAACCTGTATTATATACTAAAGTTGTTGATTCTTCTGGTAAAACAATACTTGATAATACTAAACCTAAAGAAACTAAAGTTTTTTCACCTCAGGCAGCATATATTTTATATGACATGTTAAAAGGACCAGTAAATGAATATAATGCTACTGGTGCAAGATTTAGCGATATGCCTGTTGCTGGTAAAACTGGTACTACTTCTAATTCTACAGATTTATGGTTTGCTGGACTTTCCCCTTATTTATCTGCTTCCGTTTGGATTGGATATGATAAACCTACTAAACTTCTTGGCAGTTCAAGCGGCTGTGCTGTTGTATGGGGAAAATTAATGGCTAAAGCCCATGAGAATTTAGCTGTAAAAGATATAGAGATGCCTGATGGTATAAAAAGTGTTGATGTTTGTAAGGATTCTGGGGACCTTCCTACTCCATTCTGCAGTCAGGATATTAGAGGTAATAGAGTTTATAGTGAATTATTCATTGATGGAACTGAGCCGACAACAACTTGTCAAATACATGCTACTCCTAATTCGAGTATATTAAATAGCCAGCTTCCACCACCTGATGCTAAAGATATTACAACAGATGATGATAAGAAAGTTCAATCTGAAACCAATAATGATGCACTTGTGCCCCCTAATGCTAAGGACACCTCTCCATTGCAAGGCAAAAATGGCAATGGTAATGATATTGGTAATAGTAATGGTAATGATGGTATTGCAAATAGCAACAACAATACTCATAATTCTGCTGGACCTGGCAGTACCAATACTAATGGTGCACCTCCAATTCCAACAAGAAATTAGGCACATTAAAATGAAGGTAGAAGATAACTTATAAAAAAAGATGATAATCATTCATTTGATTATCATCTTTTTATCTTTAAAGCACATGAAAACAAATAACATATCCAAAGCTCCCATTGTGCCTAATTTGCTATCACTTTTTTCTCTGCTCCGTCTTTTAATATATTTAATATATTTCCATTTTCAGAACTCACAAATATTTTCCAACTCACATTGTCATCTTTATCATTTTTACCATCTACAGTTATTATATAACAAACTTCATATACTGGACTTGCGCCCTTGTCCATCTTATTATCTGAATAAACTAAATTGGTTTCCACCCTAGCAGCACCTTCTTTATTATACTTATCGAAAGCATCTATAGCTATCTTCTTCGCTTCTGTATCAGAAATGTTTATTACAGGTTCTTTACATTCCCTCTGCATTGTGGAGTTCGAATATCCATCTAAAAAACCAGTTTCCTTGTCAATATTCACTTTTATTTCATCAAAATAAAATGGATATCCATTTTTCTCTTTTGTATATATAAACGAATAATATGGTAAACTTTTCGAATCGTCATCATTGTTAATTGACTTTAATACTATATTATCATCATAAATGTTCTTTAAGTATTCTTCTGCTAAATTCTTTGCATCTTGTATGTTAATTTTAGTTTCATTAATTGGTATTTCTTTTTTTGCAAAGCCTATTACATTATCATTTTTATCTAAATCAATCCCAAAATTTTTAGTAACTATACTCCTATAAATCAATTCATCTTGGTTGTTTACTATTCTACTTCTTTTATATTTTATAGAATTTAAATTTTGTTCAGTACTTACTGCATTTATCAAGTACAACTTAGCCATAAATTCTTTAGATGCCTTAATATCCTTTGCACCTGGTCCAATAAAATTGTAAAGTATTATGCCTACAGCTATAAGAAGGCAAACTAGAGTTACTCCACTTATAATACTGGCTTTTTTTAATTTCATCAACTCCCCCCTCTAACAAGTTATTCTCTTATTAATATTATAACATAGTTTATATATCAATACCTGTATTTGAGTTTTGCGGGCAGATCAAAAAAACTACTAATGATAGTAATTTTTAAGCATTAACTTTTTTTATTATGTTCATAAATTATAAATTACTATAAGTTTGCTTATAGTAATTTATAATTTTAAATATGTTTAATAATTTAATAGTTCATCTATATTTTTTACTTCTGAAAACCAAAGCTTCATTTCTTCATTAGCGCTTTCAATATTATCAGAGGCATGAACGCAATTTTCTGTTTTGCTTCTAGCATATCTATGTCTTATAGTTCCTTCTTCCGCATCACTTGGGCTTGTTGCTCCATTGATCTTACGGATCTTAGCTACTGCATCTTCTCCTTTTAGTATCATCGCACATAAAGGACCTCTAGTAATGAATGTTATAAGCTCTTCATAAAAATCTTTTCCTTTGTGTTGAGAATAATGCCTTTCAGCAATTTCTTTTGTAGCTTTCATTAATTTTAATTCCACTATTTTTAATCCATTATCTTCATAACAGCTTAAAATATTGCCTATTATATTCCTTTCTACCCCGTCTGGCTTAATTAATACTACACTTCTCTCAATCATCTCAATGCCTCCATATCTTGTGATTTATTTCATGATTATAACTCACTATGAATAGTATACTAAATTTTCTGAAAATTTCAAATACTTTTATTATTTTATTATGTTTTCCTTATATTATGCTATAATTAAAAATAAGGCACATGAAAGAAAATGACAGACAAAGATGCCACGCATATTTTGCGTCAGGCAAGGAAGTAAATTCTGCTCATAGTGGGTCTATTAG
>NZ_LZZL01000122.1:0-12254 GCF_002006495.1 Clostridium sp. BL-8 | reverse complement strand
CTTTGAGAATAGTGAAAAAGATAATTCGTACCTTTTTGAAGGTTTAAATATAATGAAAGCAGGAGAAAAGTATACTTCTCATATAGGACAGTACCCTGTGATTAATTTGTCCTTAAAATCTGCTAAGCAGCCAACCTTTGAATTGGCATTAAAATGTATTAAAGATGAACTTGTAGATGAATTCAGACGCCATGATTATGTTTTAGAAGGTAATAAGCTAAATGATGAAAAAGAAAAATACTTAAGAATTACAAAAGCAGAAGATGAAGATTCACTTTATGTAACATCACTAAAGTTCTTATCACAATGTTTAGAAAAGTATCATGAAAAAAAAGTGATAATACTTATAGATGAATATGATGTTCCACTTGAAAATGCATTTTTTGAAGGTTTCTATGATAAAATGATTGCTTTTATAAGATCACTTTTTGAATCGGCATTAAAAACAAACTCTTCGTTAGAATTTTCAGTGATAACAGGGTGCTTAAGGATTTCAAGAGAAAGTATATTTACAGGTTTAAATAACTTGGAGATTATTTCAATTTTGAATAAATCCTATGATGAATATTTTGGATTTACCCAAAATGAAGTAAATAAAATACTTAGAGATTATGAGCTAAATGAAAAAGAAACCTTAATAAAAGAATGGTATAACGGATATATTTTTGGAGATGCTGAAGTTTATAATCCATGGAGTGCAGTTAGATTTGTAAAAGATTTGGTAGTTAGTAAAAATACATTTCCATCATCCTATTGGGCAAATACAAGCTCAAACAGTATAGTTAAGAGTCTTGTAGAAAAGGCAGACACTAAAACAAAGCAGGAAATAGAGCTCTTAATTGAAGGGAAAACTATAGAAAAGTTAGTCCATGAGGATATAACATATGATGAAATTTATGATTCAATGGACAATTTGTGGAATTTTATGTTTTTCACAGGTTATTTCAAAAAAGTTAGTGAGAGAATGGATGATGAAGATAATCGTTATATAGAATTAAGTATACCAAATAGAGAAGTGAAGTATATTTTTAGAACAAAAATCTTAAAGTGGTTTGAAGAAAAGATAAAAACAAAGGATTTAAGTGTTTTATATACTTCAATACTTAATAAAGATAGTGAAACTTTTCAAAAGGAACTTAATAAGATTCTAAAAAAAACTATAATATGCTGGGAGGAAAAGGAACACATTTCCTGCGGAAATGCGGGCTATACTGCTAAGCTCGTACCTCGCCAAGCATTATATGCCTATCATGGTTTTGTGGTAGGAGTACTCGCAAATATGCACGATTATATAGTAAAGTCAAACAGAGAATCAGGAGATGGGAGAAGTGATATTTATATAAAATCACCATCAATATTTGATCCGGCAGTAATAATGGAACTTAAGATATGTAAAGAACCAAAAGATATTTATAAAATGTGTGATGAAGCCTTAGCCCAAATAGAAAAGAATAAATATGATGAGGAGCTTAGGCAGGAAGGTTATGAAAATATAATTAAATATGGTATTTCATTTTATAAGAAGGATTGCATCATTAAATTGGGAGAATAGTAAACTAATAAAGCATATAAGACTAGATATTTCAAGTGAATTAGAAATGTCTAGTCTTTTTTATGAAAAATTTGAATTACAACATTAATTTTTATTCAGCATTCCTACATATCCATTTTTAAAATAAGATCTAAATAAGTAAGCGATTTTCTCTGAATCAGGAGCACATTTTGACTTTAACCACCAGTCAATAGTACCAATGAATGCATTAGCCGTAAGTAAGAATGCCATTTCTGTAATCCATCTGCTTGATACATTTCATTATATTGTGGCAAATCCACTATCCGTTTAAGTTTAAGGCTTACTTTTTCACAAGTTTTTCGAGATGGAAAGTTCTTGGTTACAAGTTATTATAATTCTACTCATTCCATGTGCAATTGCTAAATCTTTAATAATATTATATGCCTTTGAAGCATAATTATCTCCTCTATGAGTTTCTTTTATTTCAATATAAT
The DNA here is from genome assembly GCF_002006495.1 of Clostridium sp. BL-8. Classification (NCBI taxonomy): domain Bacteria; kingdom Bacillati; phylum Bacillota; class Clostridia; order Eubacteriales; family Clostridiaceae; genus Clostridium; species Clostridium sp. BL-8. The sequence goes on along the minus strand of NZ_LZZL01000122.1, from coordinate 10,247 downwards.
AATTACTTAATTTAAACTATAAGAATATAGCGGATTCAATAAATGAAAAATGCATATTATAGTTTCTTTGCAATACAAAACATTTCAGCAAAGTCGCAAACTATTGTAGTATTTGGATTATTATTTATTTCATATCTCATTTTTTCTAACCCACTTTTATAATCAGAATCTCTCAATAATGTTAAAATAGAAATATCTTTATTTTCTACATAGTCTAACAAATTAGATAGTTTTTCGGTTTTTATATTATATTTTATTTCCAAATTAACATCAAAATTTCTATTAGCAAGTTCGTTATAAATTAATTCTTTTGTCCAAAATCTTTTTATATCTTCATCATATGCATTAGGAAAGTATTGATATATCCACCAATTTTTCATATCATATACTGATATATTATGCATTTTGAAAATTCCATCTCTATTTAATACACGATATATCTCATCCAATGCTTGTGTTTTTTTAGTAAAATGCTGAAAGGCATAATTATTTACAATGTAATCAAATCTATTTGATTCATAAGACATATTTTCTGCTAATTCATTTACAAAATCAACATTTTTAACCTTTTCTTTAGCGATACTTAGCATCTCTTTAGAAGCGTCTAATCCATGCCAGTTAATATTATCATTTGGGAAATATGACATTTGATTACTAAGATAAATGCCTGTTCCACAGGCTAAGTCTAAAATATTATATTCATCCTTTGCACATTTTTTAATAAATTCTTTTAAATAAAGGTCTTGATTAACATTTTGTCTGTACTTGTTCTTATCATATTTATCTGCTATTTTGGAATAATCAGTAACCTTCACAAAACTCACCTCATTACATTATTAATAATCTAATTACTATTTTACAACATTATACATTTACGTCACAACAAAATCATTTTGCGAATTAACTTCTCTTGAAATTATGTTAATTTGCTGATATTTGAATCAATAATGCTTGCCACTTCATTAAGTGACTTGATTATGTAATCAGGATAAGGGGAATAATTCCATGTCGCATTCTCTCTATTAATCCAACAAGTTTTTATACCTACTCTATTTGCTCCAATAATATCTGATGAAGAATCTCCTATGTGCAAAACATTTTCAGGACTTATGGAGTAATGCTCTAAAACATTTTTGAATATTTTACTTTTTGGCTCATTTTTATATGACATTACTTTTTCAGATATAAATATTTCATCAAATTTGTAGTTCTTTATTATTGGTTCAACCATTTCATAATCAGCATCAGTAACTAAACAAATGGGAATTGTATTCTCTAATGATTCAAAAAAATTCTTGACATCGTCATAAGGTACTGCTTTTGTATGCTCATTCATAAAAATCTGAATCGCCTCATCAACATCAGACGAAAAATTTATTTCCTTAAATACTGTTTGAAAAAATGGCTTAAACATAGTTTTTAGATTGACGAATTCTGTACAATTTGAAGCACTTTGATGAAATCCGTTAAATACATTCCTACTAACCGATTTCACACATTCATATGCTATGGCTTCACTATATTCATCTTTTAATATTCTTCTCCATATAAATGGTATTCTTGTATTTACATTTACTAATGTTTGAAACATATCAATGCATAATAACTCAAATTTCATAATCATTTTCCTTCCCAAGATTTTGTATTAAATCTGTTGGTTTTATATTAAGAATGAATTTTTATTTAATTCGCTAAAATTCACTATTGTTAATTAGATTATAGTTTTTAATAACACTTATTATAACATAATTCACAAAATATAACGCATACCATATATACATTGGCTCTCTATTTTTCAAATCTTTTATGAATAAGTTTATTTTCTTTTGGTCAAAATTACTATTGTGTTATATTCTTTTGAAAGGATGAGCGTTGTGAAAGAAAATATTGTAATAGGAATACCAAGAGCATTTTTATATTATAAATACAAAAACTTATGGGAAACTTTTTTTAAGGAATTAAGATGTAAAATTTTAATAAGTCCTGAAACGAATAAACAGATATTAAAGGATGGTGTAACTAATTCAATAGATGAAAGCTGTCTTTCGGCTAAGATTTATATGGGGCATGTATATTACCTAATTGATAAAGTTGATTATATACTGATTCCTAGAATTGTTAACTTCGGTGAAAAGGAAGTTGTTTGCACGAAATTTAATGCAATGTACGATATTGTAAATAATACATTTAATAATGTAAAATTTTTAGACTATAACATAGATGTAAAAGAAAATGAAGGCGAGCTTAAAGCATTTATGAGAATGGGCAAAGTATTAGGAGAAAATCCTATAACTGTATTACGAGCATATTTAAAAGCTAGAAAAGCTTATAACTTTTATGAGCAGAAGAGATCTAAAGAGCAAGAGCAGTTGTTAAATAACACTGACAAAATGAAAATGCTAATAGTTTCACATCCATATAATATATATGATAGATTCTTAGGATATCCAATAATTAAATATTTAGAGAGCTTTGATGTTGTACCTATTTATGCAGATGTAGCTGATAAGAAACAAGCCTCTCAAAAGTCAAAAGCAATTTCCAATACCCTATATTGGACATATAACAAAGAATTAATAGGTGCAATTGAATATTATTTAAACAAGATTGATGGAATTATATTTATTTCTACATTTCCATGTGGACCAGACTCTCTGGTAAATGAATTATGCATTAGAAAAGTTAAAGGAATACCTATGACAAATATTATACTAGACGAATTGCAGGGAGAAGCAGGATTGCATACGAGGATAGAAAGTTTTATTGATATTATTAAAGAAAAGAAAAATAGGAAGGAAGTAAGAAATGGTCAATAAAGAAAGAATAATCAGTTTCCCACATATGGGAAATTATTATATTGCAATAGAATTTTTAATAAAGCATACATTAAATATGAAAATATTAATATCTCCCCCAATAACCAAAAGAACTTTAGAGTTGGGTTCAAAATATAGTCCGGATTTTGTTTGCGTTCCTTTTAAGTATAATCTAGGAAATTACATAGAAGCGTTAGAAAAAGGTGCAAATTTTTTAATACAGGCTGGTGGAGGCTGCAGGTTCGGTTATTATGGAGAAGTACAAGAACAAATATTGAGAGATTTAGGTTATGACTTTGAATTTTTAAGTATTTTAGATACTGATCATGTAAATCCTTTTTCAGCATATAGTACATTTGCAAAACTAAATACAAAACTTTCTTTTTCAAAGTTTGCTTATTATTTTATGCTCACCTTAAAAATTGTTGAAAAAATAGATGCAATAGAAGAGTATATTAGAGAAAATATAGGATTTGAAGTTGTGAAAGGAAGCTTTGAGCGGTTACAAAAAGATTTTTTTAATAAAATAAAAACAGTCAAAAGCTTTAGGGATATACATAAAATATATGAAAAATATAATACCTTATTTAGGAATTTAGAAATTAATAAGCCTAAAAATCCAATTAGAGTTGGTATTGTTGGAGAATTATATACTTCAATGGAACCATTTAGCACTTATTTTGTTGAAAAGGAGTTAGCTAAAAAAGGAATTGAAGTAAAAAGGTTTATAACAGTTACATATTTATTTAAAAATCATCCAAAAGAAAAAGAATTAATTAAGATTTCTGGCAAATATTTAAAATATGCCATAGGGGCTGATGGTACTGACAGCGTAGCCCGAACAAAACAATTGGCAGAAGCAGGATATGATGGGGTCATACATGTAAAACCATTTGGATGCACGCCAGAAGTTAATGCAATGCCAATATTACAAAACATAAGTAATGATTATAAAATGCCAGTATTGTATTTTAGTTTTGATTCACAAACCTCTGAAACTGGAATAAAAACAAGATTGGAAGCATTTTATGACATGCTTATGATGAAAAAGGAGAAGCAAAAGTGGATAAATGTTATTTAGGAGTAGATATAGGCTCTATATCTACAAAAGGTGTAATAGTAAATGAAAATAATAAAATAATAGCAGAAAAGTATATTTGGACGGAAGGGGACCCTATTAATGCCGTAGAAGAAGTAATTCATGACTTAAAAAAACAAGTTGAAGGAAAAAACATTAAAGTCAAAGCGGTAGGAACAACTGGTTCAGCAAGAAAATTAATAGGAACGATTTTAAACGCACAAGTTATTAAGAATGAAATTACAGCACATGCAATTGGAACAATTTCTATTTATCCTGATGTAAGAACAATTTTTGAAATTGGAGGGCAGGATTCCAAAATTATTTTAATAGAAGATGGGATAGTAGTTGATTATGCAATGAATACTTTATGTGCAGCAGGAACAGGCTCTTTTTTATCCTCACAAGCAGAAAGGCTTGGACTCAAGGTAGAGCAGTTTGGAGAATTTGCATTAAAATCAAAAAAACCAACTAGAATAGCTGCTAGATGTACTGTTTTTGCTGAATCTGATTTAGTGCATAAAGCTCAAATAGGATATAAAAAAGAAGACATTGTAGCTGGACTATGTAGAGCTGTTGTTACCAATTACTTAAATAATGTTGGAAAAGGAAAAAGAATAAAAGCACCAATTGTATTTCAAGGTGGGGTTAGTAAAAATATCGGAGTAATAAAAGCATTTGAAGAAGAAACAGGTGAAAAAATTTATGTTGATAAGTATGCACATTTAATGGGGGCACTAGGAGTAGCAATACTTGCAAAAAATTCAGGAAAAGAACAAGATTTTGATTTTGATATAGTGGAAATGAATTTTGAAACTAGAGGTGTAGAATGTGGAAAATGTGCAAATAATTGTGAAATTATTTGTATTTATAAAAATGATGATCTAATTGATGCGTGGGGAAATAAATGTGATAATGGAGCAGTTGTTTGATAAATAATTGTTTTAAGAGTTAATTTATACGGCAAAACATATAAAAATTTTTAATTTATATTAGTAACTTTCATTTTTAATCATATATCCTATATAGATAATTTATTTATATAGGAGTGTGTTAAAAATGAGAGAAAGAAAATGTGTTAAATTCAATGTAAATATGTATGAAGATACAAAGTTTAAAATAATAGATAGAATGGAAAAGAGAGATCTTATAAATTATGTTTGGACCAGACTTGTAATTTTAGCAGGTAAGGTAAATTTAGAAGGAGAATTATTTTTATCTAGAAATATACCATATACTTTAGAGACTTTGGCGATAGAGTTCAATAGAGAAGTATCTGAAATAGAATTAGCTGTAAAAACTTTCATAGATTTAGAAATGGTTGAACTTACTCTAGATAAAGTATATAAAGTAAAAAATTTTGCAAAGCACCAAAATATTAAGCCAAGAGAAAAAGTCCAAAATAATGATAAGGCAGAACAAGCTGGAACTAATGAAAAAGAACAGCAAGATAGCAGCTTTGAAGATAATGCCAATGTTGAAGGTGATAATAAACATAAGGATAATAAGGTAATTGATATAAAAAATGATATTATAAATAATAAAAATGCCATTAATACTGATAATAAAAGCAGCCAGGAAATAAAGGCAAACTTAGCTACAGATAGCTGTAATATAGATAAAACGGAAACAAAGAATGAAAACATTCAAAAATTAAATATGGAAAATTGTAAAGGCAAAGAAGCTTCACCTGATTATGTAGTAACTTCCTTAGATAATAAGAAGGTAAGAAATAAAAGTAAACCTAAGAAAAAAGAAAAGAATAATGAAATTAGTGTTATTGATGAAGATGAAAATGATGATATGATAAGGCTTACTGAAGGAGATCCAGTAATAGGAAAAGATGAAGAGGTTGTTTGTGCGTTTAATTTTTAACTTTGTAAGTTTATCATAATTAGTTAATGCCTTATAATTTAAGGGATTTAAACAGCATAAATATTCAAAGTTTTAGTAAATCTCATACTGGTGAGTTAAGTATTAATTTAATTAAAGAAGCATCGGCAGTAGTTTTAGTATTTAACGAAGCAATTAATATAAATTATGTTCTTTGGAAAGTGGATAATGTGGCATTTGCAGTATATGTTATTATTAATATATGATGGTAAAATATATTTTTATAGAACTAACTTTTACAGTACTAAATTTGTAGCGATTGGATGAATTTGAATAATAATCTATATGAAAATAAATGTGTATGAAATAATAAATGAAACTTATTATTAATATAGGGGATGCAAAATATGATAAGAAAATCTAGACCGTACTATAAGATTGTATATGACTTCCAAGGCCTTAAGCGATACGAAGATGTTAAATTACAGACCTATGATAGAAATGAAGCAATGGAATATTTTTTAGATTTGTTTAAGAAGAAACAAGAGGGTTCTTTAATTTTAGAATTTGATTGCCGTATAGAATTGAGGGTGGAAATCAATATAATGATATGTAGTGGTATTAGTTTAACACAATACAAAGAGGATGATAACTTAAATGAAATTCTAGACAAAATGGAAAAGAGAGTTACTACATCCTATGAAAGTCTTATATACAAAGTTAAGGTGACTACTGATTCAAGAGCGGTACAATATTATAAATCTATTATTGAAACAGAAGTTAAGGAAGAAGCATTAGAAAAATTTTTGTATTTTATAAGACAAAAACAAATAGATCAAGAAATAGAGGGCATCACAGATGTAATGTTAGAAGTTTCAATTAGCCCATTTGATGCCAGATGCTTATACTTAAGCAATATTAAAAAAGAAAAACCTATTCTCAAAATATTAGATAATATTTATATTTTTTCAAAATTAACTAAGATTGAGAAAATGTTAATAAATAATTTTAAGTAGTAGAAATACGAAGCCTTGAATTATGAGAGACGTGAAGTAAAATGCCTAAAAGAATGCTATTACTGTTGTGCATACAAAAATAAATAGCAGTTTGAGATATCACATTATTCCGAGAAATAAATATTGCGATATTTTTTATTACTTAATTCTAAAATAAAACGTAATAGTAAATAGTGGTACAGAAATAAAAATGGAGTGAGGGTAAATAAAAGTGAAAATAATAAAATTAATATCAAGTTCACTATTACTAGTGGTTTCGGTATTGGTATTAAATCCAGTAGGGGCAAGTGCGGAATGGAAAAAAGATTCAAATGGTTGGTGGAATACAGAAGGAAGTTCATGGTCAGTAGGTTGGAAAGAGATTGATGGAAAATGGTATTATTTTGGACAAGATGGTTATATGGTACATGATACAACCATTAATGGATATATCATAGGTTCAGATGGAGCATGGATTCAATCTACGCAAAAGAATTTATCAAATTCAGACAGTATACTTAACCCAACAAAGCAGTCAAGAGAAGAATTATATCAAGATATCTTTGTTTCACTACTCATTCCAGATATTCAAAAGTCTGTGGATGACTATTACAAAAATTTCTTGACAGAGCCGCCAATTGTCGCACCATATTATGTTCATGTGTTAAATGCTGACAGGCTAATGGGATATAGATCCTTTTCTTTTAGGTTAAAACTTGAAGTAGATTCTTATATTGGACCCCATCTTAATATTGGGGATGATAATATTACTTTAAAAATAGAAGGTGGAGATAAAGTTACAATTGAAAAGTTTGAGCATATTAAAAGTTATTATTTAGATTTGCCTTCTAATTATCAGAACATTATAATAAAGAAATCAAATTAATGAATAAGATAAATTGTCCCCTTTTCATAGATATTACAACTGAACATCTATGTTTAATGCAAACCACAAATAAGCTCCTGCAAAGAGGAGCTCATTAGTTATTTTTTGCAATACGATTATTAAAAAATATTTCATTTAGTAGTATGTCAAATTTTAAAATAAATATTCAAGATGTAGATTTCACGCAGCAAATTAAAAAGATGTTCTTTAAAAATTGAATAATCCTACATTTACAATTTATAGTACAATGAGTCTATAATAGTAAGTATAGTCAAAGAAAAAATATTAATTTTGATCATTATTTATAATTATAAAATATAATTTATATTATTGAATTATGAAGGGATGTTTAATGATGAATAACAAATTAAGTTTACGAGTTATAAGCAGAAATTTATATATTTTAGTTTTTACTATACTAACAACTGTAAATTTTATGAGAGATGTGAACCAAGCTCTTTATAAACCTGAGTATATTGCGGAAACACTGAATATAAATAGTGTCGAATACTCACTTTTAAGTTTGAAGATTGATGTTATACATGGCAGCTTACATAAATTATATACAATATATAATTATCCGTTAATACCCATAATCATAGGAATAATATACAATATATATTTTTTAGTCAAAATTTATAGGAATAAAGATAATTCATAACATTCGTATAAGGCGAATAATGGAGTTACAAAAATGGAGGATAAAAATGGAAATTAAGCTATTTGAGCAAAAATATAGAGATGATATGATATTTATGATTTTAGAAGCGAAAGATGCTTTAGGAAGAATACCGCGATTAAACAATGATTTGCTTGATATTATTGCTAATTATTTTTCTACTGGTAACATGTTTTGGATAGCAATTGATGATGAGAACAGAGTTATAGGAACAATTGGAACAAAAATCATTTCAGAAAATGAAATGTGGTTAAAGAGGCTCTTTGTTAAATCTACAATAAAAAGGCAAGGAATAGGCAAGAAACTTTATAATAAGGCAGAAGAGTTTGCTAAACATAAAGGTATTGATACGATATACACGAAATTTTCATCTGGTTATGTTGAAGCACAAAGATTTTATCCAGCTATGGGTTTTAAAGAAATAGCCCCTTATGAAATGGTTAAACATTTATAATAAATATTACTATACAAATTTCTTATAAAACGTAATAGTAGGTAATTATGAATCAATAAAATTAAATAATAAATTTTAAAATCGCATTATTCAAGAGATTGAATTTGTGATTTTTTTAATATTTAGTTTTAATGAAGTACACAAAAAAAGCCCCAACAAAGGGGAAAAGGGAAACTATGAAAAATGAAGAGAGTATATCACAAAGTTACTATTATATGAGCATTAGTCTTAAATGATACTAAATACTAATAAAATAAGTTCCTAGAAAGAGGCTCCTATAACTTTCGTAATAAAAAAAGTTGTGAACTATATAGATGGGAGGAAAAGTGATGAAAAATATATTAGCAATGATATTGCATAAATTGTTGGTTAAATATTGTGAAAGCTATGAGGATATAGTTGTGGTAATTGCATTTTTAGTGATAATAGATCTAAATGTATGTGTATATCAAATATACAAATTGAATGGTATAAGCCTAAAATGAAGTAGACATAAAAAAAAGAGAGCTTTCGCTCCCCCTGCAACCATATACTTATTATATTTGATTTAAAAAGGATTATCAATATATATAGGGAGGCGAGAGCTATGCTAAAAGCAAATGTAAATAATAATTCAAAGAAGGAGAATAAGACTTCTGTAAATGTAAATAAGATGATAGAAAAAACAGCTATGGAAACCGCTAAAGCTATAGTTGCAGAATTAAGAGTTCAAAATATGATTGAGAAAGAATTGGGTTATTATAAGAGAGTGGAATTATTACTTTACAACTATGAAAATTTGAAAGATGAGATTAAGCAGAAAGATGAGGATACAGAGAATATTAAACAGAATGGATTACCTAAATCCAGCGGATCAATAGTGATTTATCAAACTTCAGGTGGAGGTATAAGTTCAGAAGAAAGGTACATACAGCTTATAGAAAAATATAAGGCAGAAAAATTAGAGACTCAAAGAGACTTGAGAAGAATAGAAAATGCTTTGGATAAGATTAGAGAAGATAAATACTTTGATATTATACAATTAAAATATTTGAATTTACAAAAAGATAAACTTGAAACAGATGAGAGGATTGCTGAAAGACTGGAGAAAGATCAGAGTACTGTGACTAGAAATCGGAAAAGATTGATGAATAAGTTGATTACTATTTTGTTTCCGGAATCAATAAAGGAATTTGCATAAATTGTAGAAATGACGTAGCAAATTATAAAAATGCTCTTTAAAAATTGAATAATACAATTTTTACAAAATATGCTATAATTAATGCAGAATAGTAAATTATTGCACCACAATAATAAGATATCAATTGGAGATAAAGTTGTAGAGGTTGGAGAATAATATGGAAATAAGAAGCATACTTTGCTTGAATTGCATGAAACCTTATGCAGCTTTAAGTCACATCAGCAATGCAAACAGTTATATGATATATCGCGAAAAGCCGCGGTCATTTGAGCCGCAGATTAAAATGGGAGGATAATATCGATGAGATTAAAAGATATAAAACTTTG
>NZ_LZZL01000121.1:0-12547 GCF_002006495.1 Clostridium sp. BL-8 | reverse complement strand
TTCAACATCAGCATGAAGGCTTAAAGCATCATCGCCGTTAGTTGAGCTTCTAGTTTTAATATGCTTAATTAAGTCATTTATGTTATTTTTTATTCCATTAGAAGCATAAGCAACAAATTTATGTTTCTCTAGATTGTATAAAGAAACACATTTAAAAAGTGACTGATAGCACTCATTCTTTATGTCATTTCTATCAAATCCATCTATAAAAGTTCTTTTTGAAATATTAATAATTAAAGGTCTAAATTCACTAGCTAAATTTTCTTTTGCTATCATGTCTCCATTTTTGCATTTGTAAACTAAGCTTTCAACATAATCATAATCCATATAGGCGCCTCCATTAAAAAATAAATTTATAGTAGAAATAATAAAAATAACCTCTACATCTAGTATATATGACAAAATCACATATATCTCATAAGGAGGTGTATAAAAATGAATAATTTTATAATAGCAGTAGGTCATACTGCAAGTGGTAATATTGGATGCGGAGTTATTGACAGGTTGGATGAAAGTCAATGCACTCGTGAGATTGGAACTTTAGTTATGCAGTATTTACAGGAAAAAGGTTATGGAGTTAACTTACTTAGAATTGATGAAAGTACTAGCTATAGCTGTGAGGATTGTTATGAAAGAGCAAATCAAGGTAACGAAATAGCTAAAACAACAAATATTGAGTTATATGCTGAAATTCATATTAATGCAGGGGGAGGTAGTGGCCCAGAAGTATGTGTTACTGGAAAATCAGAAGTAGCAAATCAATATGCAGCTAAAGTATGTGATGCATTATCAAGTGATTTGAATTTACCTAATAGAGGTGTAAAGACAAGAAGTCTTATTGTTCTTAATCAAACTGTTATGCCTGCAATATTAGTTGAGTGTTTGTTTGCTGATAGTGATGATGCAGATAAATATAATGTAGAAGTTATTGCAAGATCTATTGTTAGTGGGTTAGTTAGAGCTGATGGTTCTAGTAATGAAGAATGGAAACTTGGTTGGAATAGAAATAGTGTTGGATGGTGGTATTGTACGTGCTTGGAAAATAAAAGTTACTATACATCAAAAGATGGCTGGCAGAGAATAGAGGGGGAGTGGTATGTATTTGATAATAATGGGTATGCACTTCAGGATGCATGGTACAATGATGAAAAAGATAATGCATGGTATTACTTAGATGAAAGCTGCATGATGGTTAGAGGTAGTAAGGATAAGGTTTTGTGGAAGTGGATTGATAGTGCCTGTTATGCTTTTGATGAGAAGGGTAGGATGTATTGTAATTGTATTACACCTGATGGATATAAAGTTGAGAAGAGTGGAAAATGGATAAAATAACTATAGTATGATGAAACACTAAGAAAATGAAAGAAAACATAATTTTATTATGTAAGGGTGATAGACTATGATTTGTAAATATGAAAGAGTTAGTACAAAGAAACAGAGTGTAGGCAGACAAGAAATGATTCTTGATAAGCTAGGAATTCCTTTTAATAAAGCCTATACAGATAAGATAATGATAGACCTGCATTAAATAAACTACAATTAGATGTTAATGATGGAGATATAATTTATTGTGAAAGTATAAGCAGATTAGGAAGAAATGTTGATGATCTTAGAGCCACATGTGATTACTTTAAGAATAAAGGGGTTACAGTTTATTTTGTAAAAGAGGGGATAAATGCAGATGGTGACGGTTATAAGTTTATACTTACGATCCTAGGAGCAGTTGCAGAGATGGAAAGAGAAAACACGGTTGAGAGAGTGTAGCAAGGTGTTGCAAGATGTATCAAGACTGGAACAACTAAAACTGGAAGGTGGTTTGGCAGAGAGGAAAAGAAGAGTGAGAATCTACCAAAGGATTTTAAGAAATATTATATTAAAATGATTAATAATGAATTGAGCAAAGTTGAAATGGCTAAGTTATTAGGGTGCAGTAGAGCTACTCTATACAGATGGATTAAATTATATGAAGGACAATAGCTTTTATTAATGAGTTTTATCTAAAGTAAATACGAAATAGGTTTGGAATAATGAAGGGGGAACAATATCATAACTAAAGGATAAGTATATTTGATTTAATAAGAATATGCCATTGATAAGTATAAGGAAGACCATAAAAGTATTGCAATTAAAGCTTTGACGGTAAAGAATGAAACAATGGAGATTTTTCAACGGTAATAATATTTAATACATTATACAAGTTAGTATTAATAATTTAGCATTAAGAATAAGTGATAAATTTATATGTGCATAAGCAAATTTGTAAGTGGAGTGCCTTTAATACTAGAATTACTAATGATTAAGGCACTTATGCCCTTAATAAAGCATCATAATATAAGCATAGAATAAATTTATTTAATACTAAGAAATATCTGAAAAGAGATAAATTATACAGTTATCTTAATATATATTTTAAGATATATATTCTAATAATCTTTTGCCTGTAAAAGATGAAGAACATTTTGTAATGCCGCTAGGATAGCCTATATAAACAAGTTCTCCTCCATTAAAGCCGCCTAGTGGACCTAAATCAATAATCCAGTCAGCTTTGCACATTATACTTAAATTATGTTCTAAAATTATAACTGTTTTTCTTTTATTAATTAATTTATTAAATAACTTTATCAAATTTTTTATATCGGACTCATGCAAACCTGTGCTTGGTTCATCTAATATGTAAATTTCACCAACATTATTTAAAAGAGTTACAGCAATTTTTAATCTTTGAAGTTCTCCACCTGACATTGTGTCAAGAGATTGACCGAGTTTAATATACCATAGATTTACTTCAGAAATAGTATACAATATTTTATTTAGCTCTTTGTCAATAAAGACTGCCAAAGCTTCATCGACAGAGAGTTTAAGGATATCACTTATTGTATATGAACTGTACTTATAATTTAATATTTCTTGTTTGTATCTTGTTCCATTACATAATTCGCAAGTTTCTTCAACATCATCCATAAAAGCTAAATCTGTTTTTATTATACCTTTTCCCTTACACAAAGGACATCCACCTTCTCCAATAAAGCTGAATAGTGAAGGTGATTTACTATTTGCTTTACCAAAGATGGTTCTAATTTTATCAAAAAAGCCTATGTATGTTGCGAGTATTGAGCGAGAAGAGGTATGGACTCTTTTTTGGTCTAAGAGTATGCTGTTTGGATACTTGTCAAGAAAAAGACGTGTAATCAATGTACTTTTACTGAACCGGCTACGCCAGTTACAACTGTTAAGGCATTCCTAGGTATTTTTATAGAAATATTTTTCAAATTAAACATATTTGCATTATTAAGCTCGTAAAATTCGTGAAACTCCTTATTTTCTGTAATCATTTCATGTTTATTAGATAAAGCATTTCCAGTGGTAGTATCACTATTTAATAGCTGCTTATATGTACCTTCAAAAGTAATTTCTCCACCTTTAACTCCTGATTCAGGCCCCATGTCAATAATGTGATCTGCTATATTTATTACATCAGGATCATGCTCCACAATTATAACTGTATTTCCTTTTTCTTCAAGCCCCTTGAATATCTTATTTATACCAGTTATATCATGAGGATGTAATCCAATGCTAGGTTCATCGAATATATAGAGAACATCACTCAGACTGCTGTTTAAATGTTTTGACATTTTAATTCGTTGAGATTCACCACCAGATAAAGTATTGGTTGTACGATTCAATGTAAGATAATTTAATCCCACTTCTTCTAATGTACGTAAACGCTTGAGAATATCATCAATAACTGTTTGAACTTTCTGCTCATGGACTAGTAGAAGATTCAATAACGCTATCTGAAACTAGAGTTATAGATTTTCTTCGAGAGGGTAATTATAAATTTTTAGATAAATATAGAGAAGGTATTACAAGCGAAGAAAAAAAGCAGATTTATATTAAAAACTTTTCTGCTGATACTTTTATATGTAGTACAAATGCTTTAACTGAAAATGGAGAACTTTATAATATTGATGGAAATGGAAGTAGAGTGGCGCCAATGATTTATGGGCCCAAATAAGTGATTTTAGTAGTTGGGATAAATAAAATTGTTAAAAACATACATGAAGCTGAAAAAAGAGTAAGGAATTATTCGGCACCAATTGATGCAAAAAAAATTAAACCAAAATACTCCTAGGGTATTGCGTAGATTGCAAAAGTCCAAATAGAATATGTAATCATCTTACAATCAGTAGACGTAAATTTGTTAAAGATAGAATAAAAGTTATTATTATAGGAGAAGAGCTGGGATATTAAAAAAATGAAGTTCTGAATATTTCATTTTTAACTACAAATAAGTTTGAAATTTATATTTACAATATGGAAATTTCGATGTACAATGAAGGATTAAAATTTTTTTGGATACTAGCCTTTGCTTAATAATATTATTCTAACCTAAAAGTAACAAATATACAAGATAAGATAAACATATGGAAGTATATATTTGCAGTTTCGTTATTAATTAATATTAATATATCAGAGAGATGCATATAAAATTTAGTGTTTTTTATGGCTAGTGATATAATATTTTGAATAGAGACGTCTTTATACTAATTACAAATAAATTTGGAGAGTGATTTTAGTGCAAAAAGTTTATGAAACTGAAAGGCTTTTGTTGAAAGTCTTAGACAAATCTTATGCAGAAATGGTTGTTGATTATTATTTAAGAAACAAGTCTTTTTTAGAAGAGTGGGAACCTGCGAGGAGTGAAGAATTTTATACAAAGCAATATCAGGAAGAGCAATTAGATAAAGCGTTAACAGATATTAAAAATAATAATTCATTGATACTATGGATATTTGAAAAGCAAGATGACACAAGAATATTAGGTTCTATTTCCTTTACTAACATAGTAAAAGGTGTATTTTTATCAAGTTATCTTGGTTATAAATTAGATAAAGATGGAATCAATAGAGGTTACATAACCGAGGCAGTTCAAAAAGGAATTGAAATTATGTTTAATGAATATGGACTTCACAGGATTGAAGCTAATATTATGCAAAAAAATAAAAGGTCTTTAAGAGTAGCAGAGAAATTAGGTTTTTACAATGAGGGGGTAGCATATAAATATTTAAAGATAAATGAAAAATGGGAAGATCATATACATATGGTTTTACTAAACGATAAGGTGTAATAATAGTACTTTGTATAGTCTTTAATCATAAATTAAATACTAAATTGTAAAATCATATTATTCAAGAGTGAATTGCACCCTGTCAAGTAGACAGATGAAATAATAAAAAGTTTTATTATTTCATCTGTCTACTACTATAAAGGGAGCATATCAATGCGTGTTAATGTAGAACTAAAGGCTGCCTGTGTTTGATGGATACAAGACGGCGAAGCACATCTGCTTGCCGGTTAGTATCACGCAGGAAAACATTATGTAAGCGCTGGCGTTAGTACGAACAAAATATTATCTTAAACCCTATTGCATAATATTAAAATTTGATTTATAATTTCATTGAACAGGCGGTGAATAATTTGAAAAACAATGATGTTAAACTTACAAATAGAGATCTTCAAGCAATAGAAAGACGTAGTCAGCTTTTGGAATCAGCAAAAGAACTTTTTGCAGCTAATGGTTACCATGCAACTACAACTAGACAAATAACAAAGAATATTGGTATGGCAGATGGGCTCATTTATCACTATTTTCCAGAAGGAAAAAAACAGATTTTAGATATAATTATTAAAGAATTTGTTGATGACAGATGGATTCAATTAGAAAAAGATATATCTGAAGTTACTTGTGATATATCTCTTCAAGAAATTCTTTTTAGATTAGGAAACATAATATTTAAATATATTGGCAATGATAAAAATATATTAGTTATATTATTAAGGGAACAAAACATATTATCAGAAGAATATACCAATACCTTTAATAACCATATAAAAAAAGTAATTTATAAAACAGAGCTGATTTTAAAAGAGAAAGCTGAAAAAAACGAAATCAAAGCCTTTGATTTTTTCATGATGGCAAATCAATTTTGGAGTGCCATTTACACATATATATTACAAAATACGCTTTTTGGAGAAAAGAATTTATATTCAGTAAGTAAAGAAGTGTATTTAGAACAAATTATAAATTATACTCAAATGACTTGGAAAAAATAAAAAATTCCTTTGTGGAATTTTGCTCATTTGGTTCACTGAATGTTCAATTAAAACTTGTATACATTTATTAATTAACCATAAAATAAAATATTATCATAATATAAGGAGGAATTAACTATGAAACTACATTTTCAAGATCAAGCATTTTCATTTGAATTATTAAGAGCTGTAACTTATGCAGGCTATCAAGGAGCAGAAATAGGTGAAGCCTTAGCAACAACTGCTAAAATTAAAGAAGGTGACTTTGACAGTTGGTATGAAGAGTGGAAAAATACAGCTGAAAGAGTTGAACAAACAGGTATTGACTGCTTAAATAAGAGACATAAAGTAAGTGCTAGAGAAGCTTTCCTTAGGGCGCATAATTATTATAGAACCGCAGAATTCTTTTTACAAGGAACCGATCCAAAACGAAGCGAAAATTTTAAAAAGAGTGTTGATACTTTCGAAAAGGCAATGGAACTTATGGATTCACATTTTGAAATAGTTGAAATACCATATGAAGGTACATATTTAAAAGGCTATTTTTATGGAGCATTAAACTATGATAAAGCTAATACTACAACAATACCAACTCTATTATTTATCGGTGGATATGACTCCACTCTTCAAGAACTTTATTTCTGTGGGGCTGCTCCAGCAATAAAACGTGGTTATAACTGTTTAATCTTTGAATGCCCAGGACAGGGAGAAGCTTTAAGAAAGAATAACCTTTATATGCGTCATGATGCAGAAGTTCCAGTAGGTGCTGCAATAGATTACCTTGAAACAAGAAACGATATCGATATTAATAAACTATCCTTGCTTGGCATGAGCTTAGGCGGTTATTTTGCACCAAGAGCAGCAGCGTTTGATGAACGTATAAAAGCATGTATTGCTTTTAACGTATTCTATGATACTTATGAATCTACTATAAATCAAAATCCTCAGCTTGAAAAAGTATTAAGCTTACCAGCAGAACAAAAGGAAGCATTGCTTGCAAAAGCTGAAGAAAATAATTCAAATCTTCGTTGGATGCTAAACAATGGTAAATGGGTATTTGGCTTAAAACACAGATATGAAGTCTTTGATGAAATGAAGAAAGCGTCCTTAAAAGGAGTTGCTGAAAAGATTAAATGTCCTATGTTACTTACTATGGGAGAAACAGATCACTTTGTTTCTAAAGATCAATTAAATGCCCTTTTAGATTCAATAAAAGCACCAAAGACAGTTCGTGTCTTTACTATAGCTGAAGGAGCAGAAGAACATTGTCAGGAAGGTAATCATGCATTATTTCATCAAGTCATGTTTGATTGGCTAGATGATATATTTGAAAATTATTTAGATTAAAACTTAAATTAATCGCAATTGATTTTTAATAAAGCTTTCTACGATTAATTTAATTTTTCATAGAAAGCTCTATACTATTAAATTTAATGGAGGTTATACTATGACATTCCTGTATTATTTACTCTCATTAATATCAGGCTTTGCTCTGACTTTGCAAGTTGGTATAAATGGAGCATTTCGCTCTAAAATAGGAAATCCGATACTTTCATCCCTTGTAAGTTTTACTGTTGGAACTTTAGGACTTGCTCTGGTATTTTTTATTACTTTATTAAACGGATCTAGTACTGTACCAACTGTAACAAACATCAAAACCACTAGTTGGTGGATGTTAACTGGAGGATTATTTGGAGCCTTCTATATATTTTCAACCATATTTTCATCACCTAAAATTGGATTTGCAAATATGTTTAGTCTCGTAATATGCGGTCAGATAATCCTTTCAGTACTATTTGATCATTTTGGATTATTAGGAAATCAAATTCATTTATTAAGTCCACTAAGAGCTATAGGAGTTTTTTTATTAATTTTAGGTGTTTACATAATTCAAGCTAATTAGGCATATTCATCAAACGGTTATAAGAATGGAGATAACTGAAGTGCACGTAAAAAATTAAATAGTCAAGAAGCATTAAACCCTAATGCAAATTATATACAAGAATTAGAAAATATGCTTTTAGAATATAATAATAAATATAATACAGATAGGAATGCAATAAAATCGACTATTTTAAAATGCTGTGATATTAAACAACTTGCAAAATATTCTCCAAAGTTTTTGAAAAAATTAAGAGATTTAGAGAAAAATCTTAAAATTACAAGGAGTAATAAGTCTGAATTATTAAAGAAGTTTTGATATGTAGTTTCAATGATGAGTTGAAGAAAATACTTATTTATCAATTAAATAATGTAAGAGAGTCATTATTGAAATATAAGTTATAGGGGGCAGATGGAGTGGCAAATAATATATCAACAAAATTAGGAACTTTAATTTTAAATCGAGAAAAAGTTAATGATGAAGAAAGTAAGATTACTATAAAGAAAAATTTTAAAATGATTGGAAAAATAAATACCATTATGAGTTTTAAAAATAATAGTGAAAATTTATTAAGCTATCTATGCAAAAAATTAATTGATAAAGAATAAAAATATTACTAGGTTAAATATCGATAGATAATACTTGAAATTGTACTATAGTTGTACTATTTTATTTTAAAAAGAGAAAAATATTAAGAAATTCAAAAATACTTAAAAGTGCGTAAATGCCTATTTATAAAGCTTTTATAGGATATTGTATTATATGGTTTAATATTATAAGACAAGAAATATTCTACACGCTGGGGGTACCATATTGCATTAAAAAGCGGCTTAGCCCAATACTGGTTGAGCCGCTTTTGATTTTGAAAAAAATGATTATTTAGTGTTTATTTGTGAGGTGTATTTATAAACATATCGTCCATAACATGTGTAGATGTATCTGATATTTCAGTAATACTTTTATGTGAGGTGAAATAACAAAGGCGTACTAATTGAAACTCAATACTTGCAATGTTAAGTAAATGCAGTGAGTTAGAAAAATACCGTAGGATTATGATTGTTTATACCAGGAAATAGTTATTTTATGGAGGATTTATTGAATATTAATCCAAACTGGAGTAATATATTATAATATAGAAATATATGTTAAATATTGAATTATATTTAAATGATGTTTTATTAATTTATTCTATAGAAATATAAATAATAGATTTAGGATGAAACAAATTTTTAAAATAATAATAAGCCCTGCAATGCTAGACAACCAAATCAAATCATTGCAGGGCACTAAGAGAGCTAACAACTAAATGTTAGCAATGTAATTATAGTATATTTACAAAATAATGTCTATAAAATACACTATAATTACATAATGTGCAAATTTTACATTTGGTTTTTAAGCATCTCTTTGAAAGAGAGGAGGAAAAAGTAAATGTTTGATAATGAAATTGTTGCACCAGGTGAAAAAGTGAATAGAATAAGAAAAATGCTTCACATGACACAGGAAGAACTTGCGGAAGGTATTTGTTCAAAAAATAATATAAGTTTAATTGAAAACAATAAACAAAAAATAAGCAATAATTTAGCAAGCCTATTTGTTAAAAGGTTAAATAAAAGTGCAAAAGAGAAAGGGATAAATATATCTGTAATTACTCCGGAAGAATTAATGAAAGATGAAGACGAACAAGCAAATGATATTTTTATAGATGTTGTAAATGAATTAAAAGAAATTGACTCAATAGATTTATTTGAACAAAAGTTGCTTAGAGCAGAAAATATAATTAAAAAGCATCATATCGCAGATAGTAATAAAATAGAGTTATATAAATTATCTGCTGATTTTTACTATTATAAACATAGTTATGCTAAAAGTGAGCAAATGTGTGATATTGGAATAAGGACAAGCATTAACTCCAATAACATGTTTGAAGAAGCAAATTTATATGTATATAAATCTAAAAATAACATATTTAGTGATAAGTACATTAATGCATTACAACAACTAGACTACGCTGAAGAATTAAATAATAGTATAGCTAATGATGAACTTTCAATAACGATACTTTATCACAAAGCTTTGACGTATAAAAGACTAGGCAAATATGATACAGCTTTGAAGTATTTTAAAGTACTAAAAAAATTTGAAATAAAAAATCAAAAAATGTTGTTAAAAATAAAAATGGTATATGCTAATTGTTTTCTTGATAGAAATGAATTTGAAAAAGCTGAAAAAGAATATTTTGAAATATTGGATGTTAATGATAAAGACTTTATAGGTCTTGCTTATAAAAATTTATCAGAGTTGTATTTTAAAAGTAAAAAATACAAAGAATCTGCAAAATACATAAAAGAATCTTTAATATATAATGAAAAAAATTTATATATATCTGACACTTTATATTTGGCGGCAAAAGTACTTCCGTACGTAAATGAAGATGCGGAAACGTATCTTTTACAGGCATTAGAGACATGTGAAAGAATGGATAGGGAGAAATTGGAGTTAATTAAAAATATAATAAATGAACTGGTCTTGATTTATATGAAAAGAGAAGATGAAAGAAATATAACATTAATGATTGAAAAGGCAGAAGAACTAAAAATAAATTGCAATAAAATTTATGCACAACTTATAAAATATTACAGATATCGAAATATTGAGAAAAGTGAATATTTTATCGATATGTTAATTGATAAACTTAATTAAATTTAAAGAAAATAATAACAAGAAAATTAATCGCAAATTTCAACATTACATCATAATGTAAAGTCGGAAATTGAAGAACTCACTTTATTTTTAAAGGAGGTGATTCTTATGAAAAAAATTATATTAGCAGTGCTAACTGGAACTATGATATTATCAAACGTTGCAATGGTTTCGGCAAAAACGATACATACTAATACTGCTAAAAACAGTACAGTGTCTAGTGCAAGTCCAAGTAATATGTATCATGTAGATTCAACTGATCCAGATTAATAACAATACAGAAACATGAAAACATAAAAAATAGTTTTAAAATTAATAAAAAAATCAAGTGAATTTTAATAAATTTATTTGATTTTTTTTATTTTACAAATATTAGATATGACAATATAATTTATTCAGGTTGTAGGCAGTTAAGAGAAATGAATAGAGAGTATTAAGGAAAGGAGGAATAAAATTTGTTATTGCCTTTATAAGAACATAAGTTTGTGAAAAATAAAAAATATGTTAAATTCATACTAAAAAGACTTTTAAGATATTATAAGATGTTTTCTTAATTTTTTAAATCTTTTATTTTAATTATTACATCAGTTATTAGTATTATATTTTGAGAAATATAAACTTAGAAAATACTATGAGTGTGAAGGAAGTAAGGATAAAGCTATTATAAATACAAAAAGTCTTCAGTAGTAATGGGGAGGCAATTAAAAAAATTATGGATGAGATAGCATATGATTTAGATATATGGAGAGAATTATTACATAATGAAATAGACAACAATAAAGAATTAAATTCTGATAATGTATTAAAAATAAGTGAAAAACTGTATGAGGTTATTGTTGAGGCATACAAAGAACAACTCAATATAAATAATAAATAATATTTGAAGAAAGGTGAGGCTTTAGTGGTAATTAGAGAATCAATTGAAATATATCGCGAAGATACTTTAATTGAAGAGTTTAAGAAGGAAATTGAATTATTAAAAAGTGCTGGGTATAAAGTATTTGAACAAACTAACGATTATGTACTTTTTTTACAATCTACTACGGTAGTTGATTCAAATTTACTTCATAATAAAAAATTACAAGTGAAAATTACAAATAGAGAGATATAGATGAATATAGTTAAATGTTTAGTAAGAAACCCACGTAATCTAATTATTACTGTGGGTTATTTTAGGTTCTAAAATATTTTTTATCTAATTTCTCTATTCTTACAATGCCCAATACAATGGGTTAGCCATTGAATAGTGCATTCCTCACGAAGAATAGCTCCATCTAAAACAATATAATCGCCATATTCATCACTATCAATTGGAGGAACTTTATCATATCGTTCCATTTGAATATGTAAAAAATTGAGTCTTTCTTGATGTTGAAATAGCTGATGCTCTAGTAAATCCATCCTTATATCTAAATCTAAATTATTTGAAAAATACATCCTAAGACGAAAAATATTTTTAGGTGTTGGTTCCATTGGTTCATCTTTTTTTAACCACTTCAGAAAGTCTTGCTTGCCTTTTTCAGTGATTTTATAAACTTTTTTTTCTAAAACATCTCCACTAATTTCAATATCGTAAACTATAAGCTTTTCTTCTACTAGTTTTTTTAACTCTGGATATATTTGACTGTGTTTTGCACTCCAAAATTCAGCTAATTGGAAATTAAAATCTTTTCCTATATCATAACCTGTCATAGGTCGTCTGTTTAATAAGCCTAAAATTGCATATTTAAGTGTTCTCATAAATACACCTCTTTCTGTAATACTTAATTGTTATAACATGATTTCGTAAAATACTAAACATTATTATAATATACAATTTATCATACAAAAAATATATAAACAAATATATGTAAATATAAATATATAAAT
>NZ_LZZL01000120.1:0-12633 GCF_002006495.1 Clostridium sp. BL-8 | reverse complement strand
GATCTACTGGTGATACTGGCGCTACTGGAGTTACAGGTTCTACTGGATCTACCGGCGACACTGGCGCTACTGGAGCCACAGGTTCTACTGGTTCTACTGGCGCAACCGGGGCTACTGGAGTTACTGGTGTTACTGGACCTACTGGTGCGCCGCAACTAGCCTTCACAGATGCTGGTGGTACACTTGCTGCTTCTATTACTCTTGGCACTGAAACTTCAGTAGTAAGTACAAATGTAAGTACGACATCTGGTCAAAATGTTAAAGTTGATTTTTCAGTTGGAGTTCAGGTAATTACTGCGGCAAATTCTACTATAGTTTTCCAATTAAGACTATACAGTAATGGTACTTTGGTTGCCATGAGAGAAGTTGATCGAGTAATTACAAGTGCTGGAACTCAGCGTTTCCCTGTCAGCAACACTTATGTTGACACGGCAACAACAACTGGGACAACGACCTATGACGTAAGACTTGTTTTTCTAACAGCAACTAACGTCACTTCTGCTAGCGCAATTAATAGATATTTAAACTGCATAGCTTTCTAATAATTTTTTAATCTCTATAGGGATGCTCTTCTTGAGCATCCTTTCTTCTTTTTGTTTTATTAATAAAACGGGATCTTTTTTCATCTTATATCAAAATACAGTATTTTACATATATTAAAACAAGATAGTTCTTCATAATTTCTTTGTAATTAACTACTACTGCTTACCAAAAATAAAATTAGACCCTTTATTAGCCGTTCAATCTGTATCAAAATATTTTTCCTACCATATTATATAGTGTAAAACTTTAAAGAAGGTGGTTATTTGATAACTATTAGTCTTTGTATGATAGTTAAAAATGAAGAAGATGTAATTGCAAACTGCTTAGAATCAGTAAAAGATATAATTGAT
Source organism: Clostridium sp. BL-8 (assembly GCF_002006495.1). Lineage (NCBI taxonomy): Bacteria > Bacillati > Bacillota > Clostridia > Eubacteriales > Clostridiaceae > Clostridium > Clostridium sp. BL-8. The sequence continues at coordinate 11,740 of NZ_LZZL01000120.1, read as the reverse complement.
GAAATGATAATTGTTGATACTGGCTCTGATGATAAAACAAAAAAAATTGTTAAAAAATATACAGATAAAATTTATGATTTTAAATGGATTGATGATTTTTCTGCCGCAAGAAATTTTGCTTTTAGTAAAGCTACTAAAGATTATATTTTGTGGTTAGACGCTGATGATGTTGTATTGCCTGAAGATGGCGAAAAATTCAAAGCCTTAAAAGAAACTTTAGATCCTGCTGTTGATTCTGTAACTGCTAAGTATAATACAGCTTTTGATGAATATGGAAATGTTACTGCAAGTTACAGACGTAATCGCCTAGTTAAGAGGAGTAATAATTTTCAATGGTTTGGCTTTGTCCATGAATATCTAGCAGTTGGAGGAAATATAATTAACAGCGAAATTGCAATAACTCACAGGAAGTTAAAGCAAACTCCAAAGCGAAATCTCGAAATTTATCAGAATAAATTAAAAGAAGGAGTTGTATTTACACCAAGAGATATTCTCTACTACGGTAATGAATTATATGACCATAGAATGTTTGATGAGGCATTGCAATACTATAATAAATTCTTGGATTCAAAGCAAGGCTGGTTTGAAGATAATATCAGAGTCTGTGAAAAGATATGTGACTATTATCAATCAATAGATAAGGTAGAAGATGGGAGAAGATATGCATTTAGGAGCTTCGAATATGACACTCCTAGAGCTGAAGCTTGCTGTAAAATAGGCTTTTCTTTTTTACATGAAAAGAAATATAAGCAGTCAGCTTTTTGGTACGAGCAAGCTACCAAACTAGAAAAGCCAAAAGACAGCTGGGGATTTTTTAATGATGCATGTTGGACATGGTTACCTCATTTACAATTATGTGTTTGCTATGATAGACTGGGAGATCATAAGTTAGCGTATGAGCATAATGAAATTGCTGCTAAATTTAGGCCTAATGATTCGCGTATACTATATAATAGAAACTATTTTAAAACCATAGGAATTGGTTAATAAATTAAATGAACAGAATATCTTTAAGTTATTCTGCTCATTTATTTGTATTCAATATTAAAATTTATAAATTTTAATATCTTTTCTATGCCCTCTGTAAACTTCACATTACAATACCATCCTGTATTTTGTTTCAATTTATCTACAAGTGGTTCAAACCCTGTTGCTGTTTCACTGTTATACGGTATTGCTCCAAATTGCAATTCACTCTCCGATTTGCAGGTATTTTTCATATCTATTATAAATTCTTTAAGCTTTCTGCTTTCTCCACTTGCAATGTTATATATTCCATCAACGCAGGAAGTATTTGCAAGCAGATACATTGCTCTTGCTAAATCTTCTACATAAATGAAATCCCACATTTGTTCACATTTAGTTAATTGTACATTTTCATTTTTTATCATCTTATGCAATACTGACATAACAAGTGTTTCCTTATAATCATAAATCCCATATACACTAAATATTCTTGCCCATATAAATTTAATATTATTTTTCGCTGCAATTTTTCTAAGAGTCTTATACGCTTTTAATTTGGATTTCCCATATTCATCTGTTGGCTTTGAACTGTGAGTTTCGCTAATTTTCCCTATGCATTTACCATATTCAGCCTGGGAGCCTGCTCCTATAAATGTATTACATTCTAATAATTTAGCTGCTCTCATTGCACTTATTGAAAAGTAATAGTTTTCTTCTTGAATAGCGGCATCATTTCGATATGGTAATCTCGTACCATTCCAAGCTAGATGATAAAATATATCTACTTTTTCAATTTTAATTTTCTCTGTAATCCTATCTATTTCTTTCATATCCATTTCAATAATCGTTAATAAATTACTTTTAGGTAATCTATTTAAGTTTTTTGAATTAGGTCTGGCTACAGCTATAACCTTGCAATCATTTTTAAGATATTCTTTAATTATATGCATTCCTATAAAGCTAGTAGCACCAGTTATTACTACATTTTTCAAAACTTATCATCATCCTTTGGATTGCTAAATCATAAATCTAGTAGAACTAGCAAATTACTAGCTCTACTAAGGCATAATCAAGCAAATAACAAGTCCATTTGCCAGCCTATTTTCATATGCCTAATTTAAATATCACAAATTTTTATCAGCCTGTTAAACTTTTCTCTATCCAAGGCAGGATCTTGATCATATATAGGTTTATTTACAGCTAGTTTTGGATATAAATAAGTAGCATCAGTTAAACAAATCTCTATAAAACAAGGATTTTCGTCTGCTAATACATTTACACACTTTGAAATTTCTTCTATTGAATTTATTTTCATATAGGGCAAGTCATATGCTTTGGCTATTTTTTGAAAATCAGGTGCTATATATCCGCTCTCCTTTTTTGTTTGTACAAAATTAGAATCCAGGTACATTTCTTGAAAGTGGCGAATCATTCCTAACGATTTATTATTAAGCAATATTACTTTAACAGGGATATTTTCTCTTGCTATAAATTGAAGTTCCTGAATATTCATCTGCAATCCGCCATCTCCATTGAAAGAAATAACATTTTTCTTGCTTCCATAATATGCACCAATCGCGCATGGAAGTGAATACCCCATTGCACCATGCCCTCCAGAAAATAGCATTCTTTGATTGTTCTTAATTACAAAAGACTGAGCTATCCATACCTGATTTTGACCTACATCAGTTGTTATAATAGAATCATCTGGAACAATACTCGAAAACTCTTTTACAATATTGTTTTCATATTGTGAATCAATATCTTTAAGTTCCTGCTTTATTTTAGTGCATGCATCTATCCATTTTTTATAATTGGCCTTTAATTTAAATTCATTTGCATTTAACATTGGAATCATTTTCTCTAAGTCTGCTAAAATTGATATTTCATCAGCTTTTATTCTATTTGTGAGTTCAAAATTATCTATATCCACTCTTAAAAGTTTCGCTTTCTCTGCAAAAATTTTAAGATTATTTCCTGTTTGTCTGCAATCAAGCCTAGAGCCTAAGCTTATAATTAAATCACTATTTGATATTATAAAATTTGCATATCTATGCCCATAAGCACCTATAAATCCATAATTATTTTTAGTGTTACTAGGTAGTACATCTCTTCCAATCATACTCGTGACAACAGGAATTCCTGCTAGGTTTACAAATCTTCTAAATTTTTTAACAACATTTGCGATATTGATACCATTTCCAGCTAAAATGACTGGCTTTTTAGCGCTTTTAAGCATTTTGAGCATAGTACTTTTCATATCATTATAGTCAAAATCATCTATTTTACTTTTATTTTCTTCATAACATCTTAAGTCTTCTAAAATAACATCAGCTCTTTGAATATTCATTGGAATATCAATTAAGACTGGTCCTTTTCTACCATTGCTGCTTAGATAAAATGCTTTTTCAAGTTCATACTTAATATCTCTTTCATTTTCAATCTTTACTGCATATTTTGTAATAGATTTTACAATGCTTACAATATCAGTTTCCTGAAATCCTTTTTGCCTTATTGGCAGATTTCCTTTTGCTTCATAAGTATTAACCTGACCTGTAATAAAAACACATGGTATCGAATCAAAATAAGCATTTGCAATACCGGTAACTAAATTTGTAGCACCAGGTCCGCTAGTAGCATATGCAATTCCAGGTTTATTTGAAACTTGTGCATATCCACAAGCAGAAAAAGCTGCCCCTTGCTCATGATAATTTAAATGAATTAAAATATGTTCTTTATATTTATCAAAAGAATCCATAAGATGTGTTACCATTCCACCTGGATATCCAAATACATCACTAATTCCTCTCTCTATAAGAAAAGATACAATATAATCACTTACCTTCACATTATAGTTCCCTTCATAATTGTTTATTCACTCCATCTTTAATTGTATCTGCCATATAATTTATCATATCATTAGTCATTTCTGGATACACTCCTACCCAAAAACTATCTCTCATAATTTTGTCTGTATTCTCAAGACTCCCAACTATGCGATATCCATTACCATCTGCTCTCATTTCATCAAAACATGGATGTTTTATTAAATTCCCTGCAAACAGCATTCTGGTTTGAACACCTTTACTTTCAACATATTGGACTAGTTTATTTCTATCCACTCCTTTTTTGCATGTAATAAGAAAACCAAACCAGCTTGGATTAGAATTCTGACAAGGGATAGGCAGAAGAAGCTTATCTTTTAATTCTACTAATTTTTCTTTTAATTCTTTAAAGTTTTTACGCCTTTTTTTAATGAATGCTGGTAATTTTTTAAGCTGAGCACATCCAATAGCGGCCTGCATATCAGTCGCCTTTAAATTATAACCAAAATGTGAATATACATATTTATGATCATAACCTAATGGTAATTCACCATATTGTTTATCAAAACGGTGCTTGCAATAGTTGTCCATTCCTGGCGGACAGATACAATCTCTTCCCCAGTCTCTAAGTGAACGAATTATTTTATTAAGTAGTGGATCATTTGTATATACTGCTCCTCCTTCACCCATAGTCATGTGATGCGGAGGATAAAAGCTTGAAGTACCAATATCTCCTATAGTACCAGTAAACTTTTCTTCTCCATTTATTGTATATTCTGCACCTAAAGCATCACAATTATCTTCAATGAGCCATAGATTATTTTTGTTGCAAAAATCTTTAACTGAACTTAAATCAAATGGATTTCCTAAGGTATGAGCTGCCATAACTGCCTTTGTTTTATCTGAAAGAGCCTTTTTAAGCCTTGTCACATCAATGTTATACTGTGGAATTGTGACATCTACAAAAACTGGTATTGCACCAAATTGAATTATAGGTGCTACTGTAGTCGGAAATCCTGCAGCAACAGTAATTATTTCATCTCCCTTTTTAACAGCTCTATTGCCTAAAATCGGTGAAGTAAGTGCCATAAAAGCAATTAAATTAGCGCTTGAACCTGAATTAACTAAACTGCAATATTTTATGTTTAATAACTTAGCAAATTCAGCTTCAAACTTCATGGTATATCTTCCTGCTGTAAGCCAAAATTCAAGTGAACTGTCCACAAGATTTACCATTTCTTCACTATTATAAACTCTAGCTGCATAAGGAATTCTTCCCCCCCTTTTATAATTAGTTTTTTTATGGTATTTATCATAGTATTCACTGACAAGTCTTAAAATCTCCGCTTTGTCTTTTTCCCTAACTAGCTCATCTGCCATATCTTATTCTCCCTTATAGAAAAATTCTACAATCTGTCTATTCATACATTCATTTATGTCATCCTTTTTTAAATAGCATTTTGCCAACTCGACGGTTTTTTCTATTGCAGTTTCTACATTCCATGTTGGCTTCCAGCCAAATACAGTTTTTATCTTGGAACAATCTAATTTTAAAAAGCTTGCTTCATGAGGCCCTTCAATAAATTTATCTTGCCAACTCATACCTTCTCCCCACTTTTTGCAGAATAATTTTACTAAATCTATAGTCTTTATACAATCATCCTCATTAGGACCAACATTATAATATCCTGAATATTTCATATCTTCATATTGCTTTTGTGCTATCAAAATATATGCTCCTATTGCTTCTAAAACATGCTGATATGGCCTGATTGAATACGGATTTCTTATACTAATAGGTTGTTTTCTTTCAGCAGCTCTAATACAGTCCGGAATTATTCTATCACTTGCGAAATCCCCCCCTCCTATCACATTTCCAGCCCTTGCTGTAGAAACAGCAGTTTTTCCTTCTGCAAAGAAAGAATTTTTATAACTATGGGTAACAAGTTCGGAGCATGACTTACTATTAGAATAAGGATCAAAGCCATCTAATTGCTCATTTTCACGATATCCCCATTCCCATTCATTGTTTTTATACACTTTGTCTGTTGTAACATTTAAAAATGATTTTACACATTCATTTTTTCTGATACATTCAAGTATGTTTACTGTCCCAATTACATTAGTCTCATAAGTTAAAACCGGATCTTTGTAACTATCACGCACAATAGGCTGCGCTGCAAGATGAAATACTATTTCCGGCTTATATTTACCGAACACCTCCATGAGTCTTTTTAAATCTCTAATGTCTCCAATTATGGAATTTAACCTCTTTCCAATTCCAGATAAATCAAACAAACTTGGTTTCGTAGGTGGATTTAAAGAATACCCTGTAACTTCCGCACCAGCTTGTACAAGTATTTTGCAAAGCCAGGCTCCTTTAAATCCAGTGTGACCTGTTACTAAAACTTTCTTCCCTTTATAAAACTCGAGCGTTGTCACCATTTTTTCCATGGGGCTTCACCACTTTCCCATAAAGCTTCAAGCTGCTGCTTATCCCTCTGTGTATCCATGCACTTCCAAAAGCCTTTATGTCTGTATGCCATAAGTTGTCCAAGCTTAGCAATTGTTTCTAGAGGCTCTTTTTCAAATACTGTAGCATCACCTTCAATATAATTGAAAATTTTAGTACTTAGTACCATAAAACCGCCATTAATCATGCTTCCACAATTATCATTCTTTTCACTAAAAGAATTGATCACATTATCTTTATTTATATCAAGAACTCCAAATCTCTGTTCAATATTTATTGCTGTCATACTTGCCATCTTTCCATGACTTTTGTGAAATTTAATTAACTCAGAAATATCAACATCACTGACTCCATCTCCATATGTAAGCATAAATGTGGAATCACTGATATATTTTTGTATTCTTTTAACGCGCCCTCCTGTCATAGTATTAAGTCCTGTATCTACCAATGTAACTTTCCAAGGCTCTGAAAAATTACTGTGTACAGTCATCTTATTATTTTTACCAAAATTGAAGGTAACATCGCTTCCATATAAATAGTAATTTGAAAAATACTCCTTAATCACGTGTGATTTATATCCACAGCAAATTATAAAATCATTGTATCCATAATGAGAGTATATTTTCATAATATGCCATAAAATAGGCATGCCTCCTATTTCAATCATAGGCTTTGGCCTCAAGTGACTTTCTTCTGAAATCCTTGTTCCAAATCCGCCTGCTAATATAACGACTTTCATCTATTACTCCTTTTTTAATTGCTTTCTTTAAAAATTTCAGCTATTTATTTGCATAATTTCAAGTCTTAATATTTTATATAATATAAGCACAAGGAATATAATACACACTCAAAAAATAACAAATCCATCTACCAGTACATTTCTTCACTTCATAGGCATAAATCATTTTTTATATACTTATATGCAGCAGAAGAAAGGTTATGCGAAATAATGGTGAATAACTCCTTCGTCAAAATTAAATAATGTACTTTTTGTATTCAACTACAATGAATCATCATAATATATACTGAATAATTCTTTAGAATTTAATTACCTTCCTGCGCTTGACAGAAATACAATCAAAAATCCAAAACATTATTAAACAGAGGTGTAATAAATGACCATTGAAAAAAAATTAAATAATATTTCCTGTAAAAACTATTGCGATATTCATAATATGAAATATTCCATTATAAAGAACGAGCATCTTCAAAAACTATATATACCAAATTATAGAGATACCAAAGATTTTATTAGTAATATAGATGTACCGTACCCTGAAATCCTTATTTCTGAATTAAGTGATGTTAATATAATTGGTGCTAATTATATTATTTTTGATAAAGATAATTATTGCATTTATGATATTGCACTTAAAGATGATGAGAAAAAATTTGATTTAAAAATTAACAATACAGTATATGTAGATAAGGATATTACATGTATTAGCTATGATGATCCTGCTTTGAGTATTGAAGAAGGTATAATGCTTACATCGGGATGTGCTTTTAACTTCTCTCATTTTCACACAGAAGTGCTTTCTAAATTATGTCTTATTAATGAATTTAAAGAGTATGCTGATATTCCACTATTAATTGATGAAATCTGCTTTGGTATACCTCATTACCTAGAAGAATTACAGCTGTTAAATAAAAATAATCACAAAATAATCTACCTAAGAAAAGGAAGCTGTTATAATGTAAAAAAGCTTATATATCTTTCAGATTTAGTAATGTATCCAATTGAAATAAAAAGAGGTTATCCACTCCATTACAAAGATTCTGTTTTAAATGATTTATGTATTAAACCGCTAAATAAAACTTTAGCAATTGAAAATAACAACATATTTAAGAAAATTTATATCTCTAGAAGAAATTCAGGCAATCCTAGATTAGAAAATCAAGATATTATTGAGCAGATTTTCACTGAGCATGGTTATGAAATCATCTATCCTGAATTTATGTCTTTTGCAGATAAATTGAAGATATTTTCAGAAGCTGAATTCATAGCTGGTCCATATGGTGCTGGCTTTACAAATATTATATTTGCAAATAAAAATGCAAAAATCATATGTATACAGCCTAAGGCCATAGAATCACCTTGGATTTCTAATATATCAGGCATATTAGGACAAGAATCTTATTTTTTAGATGCAGAATTATCTAAAATAACCCCTTATAGATATTGGCAGAATGCATTTAAACCTAATGCAGAACTTGTAAGAAACTTTTTAACACAATTTAAATAAGTATATATCTCTTAAGTGCAGTCCCTCCTACTTTATATTAACCTGCACACTTCTATTAAATTCGTAACACTATAAATTCTATTATTAAATTTTATGTAACATTAATATTGTTCAATTCATAAAATGTATTAATTTTATATGATTTCTAATTGAAATAATTCTATTATAAATGAAACAAATAATTCTAAAAATTCATTTAATATTTTAAAGTTAATATTCACATATATAATAAAAATTTAATCTTAAGATATTATTGACAGATTGAAAGGTGGCTTATAATTAATGTCTGTCCAAAAAGTTTTAACAAATATTACTTGTAAAGAATATTGTACTTCTCATAATTATAAATATTCTGTTATAAAAGAAGCACATCCTCAGAAAATATACTTGCCAAATTATAGTGATAATACCGAAGCGATTGCTTCTATAGATAGTAAATTTCCTGAAATTTATACAGCTGAATTATCTAATGTAAATTTAATTGGTGCTAACCCTATAATTTTTGATGATAAAAATTTTTGTATCTATGATTTAGCATTTAAGAATAATGAAAATAAATTTGATTTTAGAGGCAATAACATTTTTGACATGAGAAATCGTCAAGCTTTTATTGGTTATACTGAATCATCTAAAATTATTAAGGAAGGAATAATGCTTACTTCCAGTGCCTCTTCTAATTACTCTCACTTTCAAATTGAAGTAGCTTCTAAATTATTACTTGTAAATGAAATTTCCGAATATAACGACATTCCAATATTAGTTGATGCGATTTGTCTTACTATACCTCAGTTAAAAGAAGAATTGGAAATGTTAAATAAGCAAGGAAGAGAGATTATCCCTTTAATTAGCGGTTATAATTATAAAGTGAATAAACTAATATACATTTCAGATTTAGCGATCTATCCATTGAATCTAAAACCAGGCTTTTTAGTAAAATATGAAGATATTATCATTGATGATTTGGCTATTAAACCTCTAAATAAAAATTTATCAATACAAAACAATAATCTTCATAGAAAATTATATATTTCAAGAAGAAAATCTCCCATACCAAGGTTAGAAAATCAAATTGAAGTAGAAAATATTTTTAAATCCTTTGGTTTCGAAATTATATTTCCTCAAGATATGTCTTTTCATGATCAATTGCAGACTTTTTCTGAAGCAGAATTCATAGCTGGTGCATCTGGTGCTGGACTTACAAATGTAATATTTGCAAATAAAAATGCAAATATAATATTTATACAGCCAAAGAACATTCAATCACCATGGTACTCAACTATAGCTGGTATATCTGAATTAAAATACTATTTTCTAGATGGAGGTCTTTCCGGACACTCCAATATGCCATATTATCAAGGTACTTTTATATTAAATGAAGAATATTTGAGAAATTTTCTAAACACTATCTTAAAAACTAACTAGATAAACTCTTTATTATATTAATATAATAAAAGTAGTTTCAAGTAACTAAGCTGTTACGGGAAGGTGTAGTATCAAATGTTGATAAATATAAATGAAAATAAAATTGCATTTATTACTTGCGTAGATGATGAAGCTTTATATGAAAGAAGTCTATCGTTTATTAATAAACTTCAAGTACCTAGTGGTATTGAAATTGAAATAATAGCTATAAGAGACGCCAAAAGTATAGCTTCTGCATATAATGAAGCAATTCAAAAAAGTGACTCTAAATATAAAGTTTATCTTCATCAAGATGTTTATATACAAAATAACAATTTTATAAATGAAATATTAAATATATTTAAAGAAGATCCAAATATAGGGCTTATTGGTATGGTTGGAGCAAAAATCATTCCAGTATCAGGAATATGGTGGGAGGATTCCAAAAAAGTAGGGAAAGTCTACGACAGTCATAGTGGAACCATGGACTTATTAATTTTTAATGAAATTAATGATTTATATTCCGAAGTAAAAGGAATAGATGGATTTATGATGATAACACAATATGATCTTCCCTGGATGGAAGATATTTTTGATGGATGGCATTTTTATGATGCCTCACAGAGCATTGAATTTATAAAAAAGGGCTTTAAGGTAGTAGTTCCTAATCAAAAATTTCCGTGGTGCATTCATGATTGCGGAATTGTAAATACAACAAACGGCTTTGAAAAATATCGCAATAAGTTCCTGGATACTTACTCTAAAGACATATTTCCTTTAGTCAGCATATTAATTCCTGCTTACAATCAAACTAAATATCTAAAGTCTGCACTTGACTCCGCACTAAACCAAACATACCGAAATACTGAAATTATTATATGTGATGATAGTACTACTAATGATGTACAAGCTTTGATTGAACAATATATGGCAAAAAACAATAAAATTAAATATTTTAACAATGGCGGTCCACTTGGTCATAGAGGTAAGCTTAATGTTAATAAGTGTTTTAAAGAGTCATCAGGTGAATATATAAACTATTTATTACACGATGATCTTTGGGACTTTAATAAAATAGCTAAAATGATTGATTATTTTCTTTATGATGATACCCTTTCTCTAGTAACAAGTTATAGAAAAATGATTGACGAAAATGGTAATTATTATAACGATAATTTTAGAACTGTCTGTCAATATTCTTATGATACTCTCTTAACCGGAGAAGAAGCTGGAAAAAAACTTCTTTTGTCAATGATTAACTATATTGGTGAACTTACTACTGCTGTGTTTAAAAGAAAAGCCTTGGAATTTGACTGCGAAAACTATAATTTAATCGACTATGATAAATACCAAATATACTGTTTAGGTGATATATCCTTGTGGCTTAAGTTATTGCAAAAAGGAAATATGATGTATATTTCTGAACCTTTAAGTTATTTTAGGATTCACAATTCTCAGAGCATTCAAGATACCACTTTAGCTTTCTGGGCTTCACTTGATTTTTTTAAGCTGATTATTTCTTCATATGAAGATGGATTTTTTCTTAAAGATAAAAGAGAGCTTCTACAAAGTCTTTTAGCATGGTATAAAGAATATAATGGAGACCTCATTAGATTTATTGAACAATATAATAATGAAGCAGAAAATAATGAAGAAGTAATGAAACTTAAAGGTGAATATATACGTTGTTACACTAAATTTATAAATATATTATTAGAGTAATTGCATCATTTACTAAACTTAAGCTTATATCAATCGAAGTTTAATATAAGATACTATCAAATAAATAACAAGTCCACTTGCAAGGCTATTTTGGACTCGTTATTTAT
>NZ_LZZL01000119.1:0-13301 GCF_002006495.1 Clostridium sp. BL-8 | reverse complement strand
GGAAAGTATTATTACTTAAATGCTGATGGATCCATGGCACATGATACAACAATTGGCAGTTATAAGGTTGGAGCAGACGGAGCTTGGATTCAATAGATAATTAGAATTTAAGTAATTAAATGGATATATTTTCTTAATAAGTACTCCAGAAATTTTCATTTTACAATATATATGCAAGATATTTATAAAAAGTTAATAATTATATAATAGAAAGTTTAGAATTATGAGGTAAAATTAGAACTGAGTATATTAGTTAGAAATATATGCGCTTATAGTAATTTATATAAGAGAATGAAAATGTAACTATATACAAGTCAAATAATGCAGATATCAAATTTTTAAATTGAATAGATATAATAAAGGATAAAGTTAAGGTGTTAAAAAGTGTAAAGGAGGTATATTATGCACAAGAAAATTAAGCATATAATAGCAGTAAGTCTTGTAATTGGAACAATTTCAGGTGTATTGCCAGCTGATAAGTTTTTTTTAGGATCAGCAGAAGCATATGCATCAACCTATAGAAGTGCAAGTGATGGCGAGTTAAATTCACTTACTATAACAAGGAGTACTGGAAGTGAGATTGAATTACTTGATACTTATGAAGGAAATGAAACAGGTCTATCTGGAAATAAAGATTATTATATGAGTCTTACTGGAGCTGATGGATTTTATATATCAGCAGGTGTACAAGGCAGTGGAGATGTAGTAAAAGTATTCACTTCAGCAGATAAAACTGCAGAAGGTCAAGATATTGGAGATTATGTAAATATTAACTCTACATATGAGGATGTTTATTTGAGAACATACAAAAGTGAAGACGCTTATAAAGAAGCATATGGAGATAAGGATGTAACTGATTGTGAAAATACTTACATAATTCATGTCAAGAAACCAGATTCAAATGATATAAGCTCTGATGAGGAACTTGATAAAGATTATGCATATTTGAAAAGTATCTATCTAAGCAATGGAGATATTGATTTTTCAAAGGAACAATATTCATATAATGTAAGTGTTAATGATAATGTAAAAGAGCTTCTTATCAGAGCAACTCCTGACAATAATGATGATGTAGTTGAAATTAATGGACAATCTGTAGAAGAAAGTGATAACTTTGAAAAGACAATAAGCTTAGATGAAGGCAATAATGCCATAAAGATATATGTTAAAAGTAATGATGATGATGAAACATATACTTTGAATGTATACAGAGGAAGTGAGTCGACTTCGGCTGCTTCTACTTCTACGAATCAAGGGAGTACAAGCTTAGATTCAGGTAACATAAATAATGCAGTTACAAGTGATTCAGGCAAATTCAATTCATGGCAGAAAGTTAATGGAAAATGGGAATATATTGACGGAACTGGAGTGCCTTTGAAAAATCAGTGGTGGTTTGACAGTAAAACAGGAAAGACTTACTACTTAAAAGCAGATGGAACTATGGCAACTGGTTGGTTTTATGATGGCAGTAACTGGTTTTATTTAAATGAAAAGGGAGAGATACAAACAGGCTGGATACAGTCAGGGAAGAATTGGTATTTCTTAAATGAAAGAGGAGTAATGCAAAAAGGCTGGCTAGAGGATTCCTCAGGAAACTGGTATTATCTTGATAACAGTGGAACAATGAAGACTGGCTGGCTTGAAAATTCTGATGGGAAATGGTATTACTTAGACCAAACAGGAAAAATGATAGATAATACAGCAGCTAATTAAGAATGAACGAATTGTCAATTGAAACATATGTAGTTCTATCTTATATCTAAGAAAAGAATATTAAATTTGGACAAATGTTGTTTTAGTGGTAAAATATAAGATATGTATGTAATTTTAATAATACAGTGACGACGATAAATAAATTGGAGGAATGAGTTTATGAGTAAAAATTTAAAAAAAATAGTTGCTTTGGCAATGGTGATTGGGACAATCTCAGTAGCAGCACCAGCTATCAGCAATACCAATTTCTTGATAACAAAGGCTTATGCATCTAGTGATGAAAATGATAATGATACTTTTGACAGCTTAAAGCTGGAAACTTCAGATGGAAGCAGTATAAGACTTTATGATGACGATAGCTATGATAGTGATAATAAGGTAGATAGTGGCGATGTAAAAGAGGATACAGACTATTATGCTAAAACTTCATCAAATACAATTCATATAGATATAGATGGTGTAAGTTCAAAATATGTAAGGGTATTTAGAAAAGATGGTGATGATGGCATCAGTGATTCAACTAAAGGTAAAAAGGTAAGCAGCGATGTTAGTTTATCATCAGGAAAGAACACTATTGTTGTAAGAATATATGATGAAGAGCCAGATGATAACCCAAGATATGATGATGATAGCGACAAATCAAATGACTATACAATTTATGTAAAATGTACAGGTGATGATAGCAGCGACAGCAGTGATGACAGCAGCGACAACTATGATGACATCTATTTAAAGAGCCTTAGTATAAATGGAGATAGTGTTTCTTTATCAGATTCACAAACTACATATACCTATAATGTTGCTAGTAATATAGATTCAGTGCCAATTAAAGCTAAACCAGATGATAGTGATTATACAGTTGAAATCGATGGCGATGAAGTTGATGACAGTGATAATTATAAGAGAGATGTTGATTTAAACAAAGGTGAAAATGATATTAAAGTAAAGCTTACAGATGAGGATGACAACGAGAGGGATTATACTTTAAAGATAACTAGAGCAGATAATACTGCAGCTGCTTCAACAGGTACAAGCACTGCAGCGTCACAAACAAGTACAGCAACAGCAGTTACAAATGGAAAAGTTGGATGGGTACAAGTAAATGGCGGATGGCAATATAATGATTCTATAGGTACTCCATTGAAGAGCCAATGGATTTTTGATAGAAACTATGGAAAGTGGTATTACTTAGGAACAGATGGAATGATGGCTCACGATACTTATATTGGCAAATGGAGAGTTGGCTCTGATGGAGCTTGGATTTCATAATAAAGCTAAGAATATACATTCATAAAAAAAGGCTGGGTGGCAATCTTCCAGCCTTATTTATGTATAGAACAACGTCTAATTAATTATTAAAGTGGAGGAATTAGTTATGAATAAAAATTTAAAGAAAATAATTGCAATAACAATGGCGATAGGTATAATTTCAGCTGCAGGGCCAGCAGGCAGGATTAATTTGCTAACTTCAAAGGCTTATGCTTCAGACAATTCTACAAATACCTTATCGAGTTTAGGATTAGAAACTTCAGGGGGGAGTACTGTAAATATTTATAGTGACAGCAGTTACAGTAATGCAGTTAGCAGCACCAGCATATCCCCTGGTATAACCTACTATGCGCAGAGTTCGTCTAAAACAGTAAGGGTAAATATAAGCGGACCTGCATCTGAATATGTTAAGGTATTTAACGATACTTCAAGTTCAACAGAGGGTAAAAGTGTAAGCAGCAATATAAGTATATCATCGGGAACAACAACTCTTGTTGTAAGAGTATATGATACTGAACCATCTTCTAATATAAAATATAGCTCAGACAGTCATGTTGTCAGTGAGTATAGAATCAAAGTAAAGTATTCAAATTCAAGTTCAAGTGACAACGAAGATGAACTTGACAGCTTAAAATTAGAAAATTCAAGTGGAGATACTATTAATCTTTATAATGATGATGATTATGATAGTGATAATAAAGTAGATAGTGAGGATGTAGACTCAGGCACAGATTATTATGCTAAAACTTCTTCTAATACAGTTCAGGTACATATAAGTGGTGTAAGCTCAAAATATGTAAGGATATTCAAAGGTAAAGGTGATGATGAAGATGATATTAGTGATTCAGCTAAAGGAAAAGAGACAGGAGATGATATCAGTTTATCATCAGGGACAAATGTTTTGGTTGTAAGAGTATACAATGACGAGCCAGATGATGATGTGGAATATGATGATGACGATGATGTTGAATGCGATTATACAATTTATGTAGATTGTACAGGTGATGGATCTAGTGATTCGGATAGTTCAGATGATGATAACGCAGATGATTATGATGATATATATTTGGATAGTTTAAGCATAGATGGGAACAGTATTTCTTTATCAGATTCAAAGGTAACATATACTTATAATGCAGCTAGTGATGCAGATGAAGTGACAATAAAAGCTAAACCAGAAGATGAGGATGAAGATACAGTTGAAATTGATGGCGATGAAGTAGATGACGGTGATAACTATAAGAAAGATGTAGACTTAAATAACGGTGAAAATGATATTAAAGTAAAAATTGAAGATGAAGATGATAATAAACGAGAGTATACACTAAAGATATATAGGGGAAGCAGTTCAACAGATTCTTCAAGCACTGCAGGTTCTAATGCTACAACTACAAATACAGCAAGCTCAACTTCTGATGCAGCTACTACAGTTTCAACTGGAAATGCGGCAGCTACAACCACAACTGCAACTAAATCTGGCTGGGTACAGGCGAGTGGAAAATGGCAGTATTATGATAATCAAGGAAAACAATTAATAAATCAATGGGTATTTGATAAAAATTATAGCAGTTGGTACTATATGGGCTCAGATGGATTCATGGTAGAAAACAGCTGGATATTAAGCAGCGGTAAATACTATTACTTAAATACATCTGGAGCTATGGCAGCAAATTGCTGGGTAATAAGTGGAGGTAAATACTATTATTTAAGTTCTGATGGATCTATGGCAACAAATACTACAATTAGTGGATATAAAGTTGGCGCTGATGGAGCTTGGATTTCATAAGGACAAGACTATATAGTCATATAAGTAAGGCAGGATGATTTTATGACAATCTTCCAGCCTTATTTTTATATCTATAATATAGCTATCCAACTTTAAAATTAAGCTTATGTGGTAGCTTGCCGAAATCACATACATTTTTATTTCAAAGGACTTATTTATTGGGGAAGGATTATTGCATTAAATTGAATATAAGGAATCTTTTTAGTGAAATTATAGATGAGGGGTTTGGAGAAAGATGCTTTAGATGGTAAAATGTAATATGATGATGAATATATTAATAATAACTAACGTGAGTTTGAAGGGGTATTTTGAGAAAAAACTTAATAAGAAAAAATTTAACTTCCAGTTCACGTTATTTGATTGGAGGAAGAAGTTATGAATAAAAATTTAAAGAAGATAATTGCCATAACCGCAGCAATTGGAATGATTTCAGCAGTAGAACCAGTTAGCAGTATCAATTTCTTTACTTTAAAAGCATACGCATCTGACAATACTGTAAATAATTTATCTAGTTTAGAACTAGAAACTTCAGGCGGCAGCACTATAAATCTTTATAGTGACAGTAGTTATAATAATGAGGTTGGCAGCTCTAATGTGTCAGATGGTGGACAATATTATGCTAAAAGTTCGTCTAGGACAGTAAAAATAAACATAAGTGGACCTGACTCAAAATACGTTAAGGTATTTAAGAGTACCTCCAGTTCAACTGAGGGGAAAAGCATAGGCAACAGCATCAGCTTGTCATCAGGAACAACGACTCTTGTTGTAAGAGTATATGATAATACTCCTTCAAGCAATATAAAATATAGCAGTGATAACCATGTTGTCAGTGAATATAAAATTAGGGTTAAATATTCACACAGCAGTAGCGACAATGATGATGATGAACTTGACAGTTTAAAATTAGAAACTACAAATGGGGATAATATCAGGCTTTATGAGGATGATGATTATGATAGTGATGAGAAGGTTGATAATGAGGATGTAGATCCAGATACTGATTATTATGCTAAAACTTCATCTAATACAGTTAATGTACATATAGGCGGGATTAGCTCGAAATATGTAAGAGTATTTAAGTCAAATGATGATGACATTAGTGATTCAGCTAAGGGCAGAAAAGTAAGCAGTGATCTTAGTTTATCATCAGGGAGGAATACAATTGTTGTAAGAGTATATGATGATGAACCAGATGATGACGTGGAATACGGAGATGATGATGGAGAAAATGATTATACAATTCATGTAAAGTGTACATGTGATGGAACTAGTGACTCAGACAGCTCAGATGATAATGACAATGCTGATGATTATGATGATATATATTTGGATAGTCTAAGTGTAGAGGGAAATAACATTTCTTTATCAGATTCGAAAGTTACATATACTTATAGCGTAGCTAGTGATGTAGATGAAGTTACAATTAAGGCGAGACCAGAAGACGAGGATGAAGACACTGTAGAAATTGATGGCGACGAAGTAGACGATGATGACAACTACAAAAAAGATGTTGACCTTAATAATGGTGAGAATGACATTACAATAAAAGTTGAAGATGATGATGATAATGAAAGAGAGTATACCTTAAAGATATATAGGGGTGGTAACTATACAGGTTCTTCAAATTATTCAAATAGTACAAGCACTAATGTTAATACAGTAGATTCAACTCCAAACACAGCAACAATAATTTCAACAGTTAAGACTGGCTGGGTTCAAGTAAATGGAAGATGGCAATATAATGATAATTTAGGAAAAACTTTAACAAATCAATGGTTCTTTGATAGAAATTATAATAAGTGGTATTACCTTGGAAGTGATGGATTTATGATGGAAAATTGCTGGATAATAAGTGGAGGTAAATACTATTACTTAACTTCTGATGGATCTATGGCTGCAAATACTATAATTAATGGATATAGAGTTGGAGCTGACGGTGCCTGGATTAGATAAAATAATATCAAACTTTAAGTTTGTGCAATAAAAGTGGAGGGATGTACATATGAATAAAAACCTAAAAAAAATAATTGCTATAGGGTTAATGCTTGGAAGCATTTCAACTGTTAGAGCTTTAGCTCCAATTGGTTTATTAACTAAAGCGGCTTATGCAGCGCCAGATAATAATCAAGTAGAGGAATTAACCAGTTTAAGAGTGGAAACTCAAGGTGGAACTGGTATTAAGCTTTATTATGATGATAGCTATAAGAATTACAATAAAGTAAATTATGATGATGTAGAAAGTGATCATATTTATTATGCAGAAACATCAGCTGATACTATAAAGCTTGAACCAGATGGACCGGATTCAAAATATGTTAAGGTATTTAATGGAACTTCTGATTCGGCTAAGGGGGAAGCTGCAAATAGTGATATTAAACTATTACCAGGTACAAATATTATTACTGTAAGAGTATATAAGGAAGAGCCTGATAAATATGTTGAATATGAAGATAGGGGTAAAGCAGAAAATAGCTATATACTCAATATAAACTATAATCCAAACAGCAGTGTAGACGAAGATGACATTAATTTAAAAAGTCTTACAGTTGATAAAAATAAAATTTCTTTATCAGATTCACAGGCAGTTTATACTTATAATACAGCTGATGATGTAAAGTCAGTTTCAATTGAAGCTAAGCCAGAAGACGATGACTATAAAGTTACAATAGATGGCGATGAGGTAGATGACGGTGATGACTATAAAAAGGATATCAGTTTAGACAATGGAGAAAATGATATTAAAATAGAGATTGAAGATGATAATGGTGATGATAAGGAGTATATCTTAAATATAAATAAAGGTGAGAGCTCTTTAAATGCAGGAACAGTAAATGAAACTGGCAGTGCAGTAAGTGCTAATACCCAATCAAGTAATCCTGTTCATATAGAGGCTACAGCTTCTCAAAATAATACAACAATAACGGTTATAAAAGCTAATCAATGGATACAGGTGAGTGGTAAATGGCAATATGCTGACTTAAACGGAAATCCAATAAAGAATCAATGGTTTTTTGATAAGAATTATGGAAAATGGTACTATTTAGGAGTGGATGGATTTATGGCGGAGAATTGCTGGATGTTAAGTGAAGGCAAATACTACTATTTGACTGGTGATGGATCTATGGCAGTAAATACCATAATCAATGGATATAAAGTTGGAGCTGATGGAGCGTGGATTTCATAAGAGTATGAAGTAGAAGTATGATAGGAAAAAGAAGGACTTTTAACATACTGTTATCTTCTGAATTATATAAGGCATAATCAAGAATAATAAATCTATGAGGTTTGATTATTATTTTCTGATTATGCCTAATTTATTGATAATTAGCATATTATTAATATAAGAAAATTTTAGTGTCTTACATATATTAATGAAGTGATTTTTACAATTGGTTAAAATTTCAATTAAAATAGATGCTAAATATAATAGAAGTTTAAGGAAAAAGTATGGTAAAATATATATAATTGATGAAATATAATGAATCGGAGGAACTAGGATGAATAAACAAATTAAACGTATAATAGCAGTAGCACTTGCAATTAGTGCGTTTTCAGTATTGGAGCCAGCAAAATATTTAAGCTTAACTAATACAAAAGCTTACGCAAGAGTAACAGGAGCTGATTTAGATAAGATATCTTTAGGCGATGGAAGTATAAATTTTAAATCCAGTGTGACTGATTATACTCTTCAATTAGATATGTCAATAGATGAATTGAGAGTTACTGCAACACCTGAAGAAGATACAGCGGAAGTTGAAATTAATGGAAAGGATGTTACGGATAGTGATTATAGAACAGTAGTAGATCTTGATAAGGGCGAAAATACAATAACGATAGATGTAAAAAATGGTTCTAAGAAGAAAACTTATACTATTAAAGTAATGCGGGGACATGCGGTAGATGATGAAATTTACTTAAGCGATATAAAATTAAGTGCTGGAAATATAAGTTTCTCAAAGGATCAAACAGAATACAATGTAGATGTACCAAGTGATACAAGCGATATCAGCGTGAAGGCTACACCAGAAGATACTGACTATGATGAAGAAATAGACAAAATAACAGCGACAGATGACGATAATTATAAGAGAACAGTAAACTTAGCATATGGGAATAATGATGTAACCATAAGAATAAGAGATGATGATGATCATGAAAAAATATACACCTTACATATAAATAGGGAAAAAACTAATGCACAAGCTCAAACTTCAACAACTGCAACAGCAAATCAAAATGCAGCTAATGGCAACAGTACAGCAGATGTGACGGCTAAAGGCTGGGTACTAAATAATGGACAATGGAGTTATATTAATGACAAGGGAAGTAAAGATATAGGTTGGAAGCAGATTAATGGTGTATGGTACTACTTGGGAAATGACGGAGCAATGAAAATTGGATGGCAAAATGTAAATGGAGACTGGTATTACTTAAATAACAATGGAACAATGAAAACTGGATGGATAGAAAATTCTGATGGTAAATGGTATTATCTATTATCTTCAGGGGTTATGGCTAAAAATACAACAATTGATGGGTATAAGCTTGATGCCAATGGAGCATGGGTAAAATAATAACAATATATAGAGCATATCTATGCACTAATATATTAATGAAAGAATTTTCTTAAGCTAATTCAATAAAAAGGAGGATAACTATGAATAAAAGGGTAAAAGTGAGAATTGCAGGTATACTTGCTATAATTAGCTTATCAATATACGCTCCCACAGACATTTCATTACTAACCACAAACGCTTATGCTGAAGCAGCAACTTATTCACTAGCGGATAATGGTGAATTAAAATCATTAGATGTTCAATCTACGAATGGACAAAGTCTTGAACTTTGTAATAATTATGGAGGCGAAGAAAAAAGCTTAACTGATGATAAGAATTATTATGTCGTACTCGATAGCAACAGTGATGGAGTTAAAATATCAGCGGAAACTGAAGGAGATTATATAGTAAAAGTTTTTGAATCAGATAGAGATTTTGCTACACCTTATGATTTAGGAGAAAATATACCTATTGAAACTGGACAAACTACTCTTTATATTAGAACTTATGCAACGGAAGATGGTTTTAAAAGAGCAGTAGACGATGAGGAGGTAAGCAATTGTGCTAAAACTTATGAAATAAATATACAAAAAGAATCAGCTAATGAAAATGAGGATCTTGGATTAGATGAATTAACTTTAGATTCAGGTAAAGTTCCAATTAATTTTGATATAGATACAATTAACTATAATATATCAGTTAATAATGACGAAGAAGAGGTAGAAATAAAGGCAAGACCAAGAAGCGATAAGTATACAGTGAAAATCCAAGGTTATACAGCAGATGAAGATAATAAATATAGAAAGGATATACACTTACAATATGGATTAAACGTAGTAAAAATAGTTGTAGCGGATTTAGATTATAGAATTAAAACATATACTCTAAATATAACTAGAGGAAGTGTAGCTGGGCAGAATGCTTCCACCAGTACAAGCAATACTCAGAATAATTCAGGCAGTAATATAAAAATAAGTCAGTGGGTACAGGTAAATGGTGCTTGGCACTACAATGATTCAACAGGAAATCCTTTGAAAAATACCTGGTATTATGATAGAAGCTATGGAAAATATTATTATCTAAAAGAAGACGGGACAATGGCTACTCAATGGGTATATCTTAATGGAAACTGGTACTATTTAGGACAAGATGGTGGTATGAAAACGGGCTGGCAATATATAAATGGAAAGTATTATTACTTACAAAGTGACGGCAGCATGGCTAAAAGCACTGAAATAAGCGGTTATAAACTCGGCGACGATGGAGCATGGATTAAGTAAGACTCCAAATCTACGATTTGGCCAGTCGAACTTACTCAGCGAGCAAATGTGAGTCGAGTTTCATCTGAAAAATGTTAAATACAAGAAGAAACGCTTATTTAAAAGAATAGCGTTTCTTTTTTATAGGGAAGTTATAGAATATTTTAGAGAATTAGATTTGATCAAATATAAGTTAGGGAAGGACAAATAAATTAACAATGTACAATTTAAAATTAAGGAAGAAAAGCTTATAGCTTTTTAAAAATATAAATTTAAAAGATTCCGTGAGGAATTTTATCATAAAGTGTGCATTGTAAATTGAAGTGAATGTATAGTTAATTTAAGAAAAATATTCATTGAAATAAAAAAGGTACCAAGTTATATATTTCATATTGTATATTATTATGTAAATAAAGGGCAAAAGGTACAGTAAAAAATAAATAAAATATTTTTAAAATATTTTCAAAAAAAGTACCTAAAAAGAAATTCAAGATTGTATTACTTAATGACAACAAAGGAAAGACAAGGATTAAAATGAAATTTCAAAGAAGTATAGCATTTTATGTACAAGTATATATATATATGATATAATTCTAAAATGGACATGTTTTTGGAATAAAATTCATGTGATTTAGTTTAATATATGTGAATTTTATAAAAATATATCTGATTATAGTAATTATATAGCTTTACATGGTTGCACAATAGTGCTATAATTTATCTGATTTTTAAAATTTAGGAGGGAAAAGAAAATTATGTTTAAAAGAGCAAACAAAATAACAGCATTATTAGTAGCTGCAGCTTCTGTTATGTCAGTAGTTCCAGCTATGGCGGACACAACTTCAAGTTCAAGATTAGGAAGTAAAGATGGTACTATCGAAAATGCAATCGCATTCCAAGATGGTAAATATGTATATCAAGGATATAAGTCAGATGATGATTCTGATTCTGTATACTACAATGATGGAAGCAAAGATAAAGAATTAGATGATGTTTCAGATGCAGATCTTAACAGATCATATGAAGATAAGTATGCATATGCTAAAGATGGAGACGATGAATACTTAGTAGACTTAACAAATGGAGACGTAACTGATGATACTACTCCATCAGATGATACTGATACTGCACAAACAAAATTAGAAACTAAATTAAAGAAAGCTGACAGATATGATACTAACGTATCTAATGTTGCTGTACAAGCTATCCCAAGCGCTAAATTCGGAGATAACTGGTATGCATACAGTGCTACACCAGCTGCTGGTTCAGATGGAGAAGACTATGAAGATGCTAGTGGAAAGTTATATGGATTTACTGATGGCAATGGTAAATATATAGATGCTTCTTATACAGCAAATATCTATGCATATAGCACATTTGAAGGTAAAACAGTTAAAATAGAAAACTATAGCGATGCAGGTAGTGATAGTGATAGTGATAGCTTATTAAAAGCTAGATTAATTCAACAACCGGTTGCTTTAACTCAAGATAAAGATTATATCTATGCATTAGCAACAGTTGCAATAACTGATACAGCTGACAACTTTGTAGCAACTGGTGGAACTACTACATCAGCAATTGCAAATCTTCCAAGTGATTTAGATGCATCAAAGACTGTTGTACGTACTTTCATCCAAAAGATTGCTAAGGCTCAAGGAGATCAAAAGGATGGAGCATATCTTCCAAAGACTGTAGAATCTTATGAAATTGGTAACAGTACTGGAAATGAATATGACTGCGGAGATGCAAAAGATGCATACAATGGAGTTTTAGCTGCTATCCATGATGGAAGCGGTGCATCATTAAAGGATTTAACTGAAGTTACTCAAGATGATGTAATAAATACTGCTGATACTGGAATAGAAAAACCAATCTTCACTATAAGCGATGGTAACTTAGTTGCTGTTGATGCAGTTGAAGGTGACAGTGTTGATGGAATAACTTTAAAATTCAAGAAAGATAAAGTTAAATTCAAAACATTCCCAGGATATAAGACTTCTACTAGCACAACTGCAGAAGGTGTTTCTACTGATAAAGATTCAAAATTTGATGCTTATCTTGTAGAAAAAGATTCAGATGACAGCGTTGATATAGATGACAGTGCTAAAACTTACTCAGCATATGATATCGATGTAGATGGAAATGTTTGGGTTGTTGCAGATGGTAAGATCTACAAATATGTAGCTGGTGGAGATATGACTAAGGTTTATACTTGCGATTCTTCATTAGATGCTATCAGCGTTTATGACGAAAACAATATAGTTACTTGGGAAAACGGTGGTGATATCTACACAACTGTTGGTGAAGGAAAAGCTGAAACTTCAACAGAAGCAGGTACAACAACAGGTGCTGCAACAGTTCAAACTGGTTGGGTTCAATTAGCTGATGGAACTTGGAATTTATATGATGCAACTGGTAATAAGGTTGTAAATAACTGGGCTATCGTTGGTGGAACTTGGTACTACTTAAAAGCTGATGGTGTTATGGCTACAGGCTGGACTAACGTTGGTGGAACTTGGTACTACTTAAATGCATCAGGTGCTATGCAAACTGGTTGGTTCAATGACAACGGAACTTGGTACTACTTACAATCATCAGGAGCTATGGCTACTGGTTGGTTCAATGACAATGGAACTTGGTACTACTTAAATGCATCAGGTGCTATGTTAGCTAACACAACTGTTGATGGTTATGTATTAGGAGCTTCAGGAGCTTGGA
>NZ_LZZL01000118.1:0-13733 GCF_002006495.1 Clostridium sp. BL-8 | reverse complement strand
TCCACCATTGAGCTATCGCGGAACGTCATTACTTAATCTATTATATCAGCTTTTTGAAATTATGCAAGCGTTTTTAATAGATTTATAATTAATTATTTTAGGTAACATATTTTATAATTGCTAAAACTAAATTGTTTATAGTCAGTAAGATATGAAATAAACTCAAGTAAGCATATTATAACAATACAGAATAAGAAGGTTCATGCCATACTCAACCAGGAGCACACATGAACCTTTTTACTCTGTATCTAAACTTTTAAAAATCTATATTACTTTTGTGGTCTCATTGTCGGGAATAGTATAACGTCTCTAATTGATGCTGAATCAGTTAAGAACATTATAAGTCTGTCTATACCCATTCCCATTCCACCTGTAGGCGGCATACCTGTTTCAAGAGCACTCATGAACTGCTCATCTAATAAATATGCTTCATCATCACCTAATTCTCTTTCCTTAGCTTGTTGCTCAAATCTTTGTCTTTGAACTATTGGATCATTTAATTCTGAATATGCATTGCAAAGTTCTCTACCAAATACAAATCCTTCAAATCTTTCAGTAAATTCTGGATTTCCTCTTTTCTTTTTTGTAAGAGGTGATATTTCAACTGGATAATCCATTACAAATGTAGGTTGAATCATATTAGCTTCACCAAATTCTTCATATAAAGCATTTAATACATCACCTTTTGTAACTGTCTCTAAAGGCTTAGCAAATTCTAAATGCTTTTCTTTAGCTATAGCTTGAGCTTCTTCATTTGACTTAATTTCATTAAAGTCTACACCTGCATGTTCTTTAACAACATCTACCATAGTTACTCTTCTCCATGGTGGAGCAAAGTCTATTTCTGTTCCTTGATAAGTAACTTTAGTTGTTCCATTTATTTTTTCACAAATATATGCAACCATATTTTCTGTTATTTCCATCATATCATTATAATCTGAGTATGCTTCATATAATTCAATTGCAGTAAATTCTGGATTATGTCTTACGTCCATACCTTCATTTCTGAAATTTCTACCTATTTCATATACTTTTTCAAAGCCGGCAACTATTAGTCTCTTAAGATATAATTCAGTTGCAATTCTTAAATACATATCCATATCTAAAGTATTGTGATGAGTTATAAATGGTCTTGCAGCAGCACCTCCTGCTATTGGGGAAAGAATTGGAGTTTCTACTTCTAAAAATCCTTTATTATCCAAGAATTCTCTCATTGCAGATATAATCTTACTTCTCTTTATAAATGTAGTTTTTACTTCCGGATTAGTAATTATATCTACTTCTCTTTGTCTATATCTTAAATCTGGATCCTTTAATCCATGCCACTTTTCTGGAAGTGGTTTTAAGGATTTACAAATCAATTCAAAAGTATTAGCATTTACTGTTACTTCTTCTGTTTTTGTTTTGAATACTTCTCCAGTTACTGCTACCCAATCTCCTAAATCAAGTGTCTTATATTGCTTTAAGTTTTCTTCCCCTACCTTATCTATTTTTAAGAATAATTGTATTTTCCCATCAATATCATGTATATCTGAAAAGACTACTTTTCCTTGACCTCTTTTAGACATTATTCTTCCTACAACAGTTACTTCCTTACCTTCTAACTCATCATAATTAGCTTTAACTTCTTCTGATGTATGAGTTCTATTAATTTTATAAACATCAAAAGGATCTTTCCCTGCATTCTGTAACTCTGTTAATTTAGCTCTTCGAAGTCCTTCTTGTTCACTGTATTGAGATTCTAACTCCTGCATACTCATTTCTTCTGTTGACATATTGTACCTCCAATTAACTTCTACTTATTTCTAAAATCTCAAACTTGTTCACTCCATCAGGAATTATTACTTCCACTATGTCACCAACTTTTTTCCCAACTAAGGCGTTACCAACCGGTGATTCGTTTGATATTTTAAAATTCATAGGATCTGCTTCCGCTGAACCCACTATTGAATATTCAACTTCTTCATCAAATTCATAATCTTTAACTTTAACTTTTGATCCAACTGATACAATATCACTTGGAATTTCAGATTCATCAACGACAACTGCATTCTTTAACATATTTTCTAATTGAATTATTCTTCCTTCTGTAAATGCTTGGTCGTTTTTAGCTTCATCATATTCAGAGTTTTCACTTAAGTCTCCATATCCTAAAGCAATTTTTATTTTTTCAGTTATTTCTTTTCTTTTTACAGTTTTTAAATATTCAAGTTCAGTTTCTAACTTTTTAACACCTTCATAAGTCATTACATATTGTTTTGATTGGCTCATATACTTTAACTCCCCTTTAAAACCTTATATATTTATTATTTTAATAATCGTATTCATTGAATTCATCTTAAATTAAGCATTACGCGAATCAATTTAGACAATCAATATTATTAAAATGTTGTACTTCAATAAAATAATTAAATTAAATTTTGAAATAGTGCAAAGTAAACTTTTAACCTCAAAATCATTTAACTAATTATAAATCAGCATATTTGATATGTCAATAAATCCTATCCTCAAGCAATTTATGCCGTTAAACTTTGATTTACCTTATAAAATTCACAACTGACTTAGGTTAAGTAACCCTATTAAATATATGTTATAAGATATATTTAATAGTAGTATATGCTGAAAAATTTTATTTACTTTATATAATATATATTGCAATATTAAAATTACATTTAGTATGGTTGTAAGTTAAGTAAATACTAGGATATAAATTTCAGAAAACTAACTGCAACATATATTACATTCTTCTGAATATTAATAATATGATAAAATCTCATAATTTATTCTAATATTATTTTGCTCTATATTTCTTCTTTATATTTTGTCAAAATTCTAATTACTTCTTCGCTGTCACTTTGGCTGTTAATTACATTCTTAATCTCTGCACTTCTTGGAAGCCCTTTTAAATACCATGAAGCATGTTTACGCATTTCTCTTATTGCCTTGAACTCTCCATCATATTTAAGTGCTAAAGCATAATGCTTGAGGCACATTTCAATTTTTTCCTTATTCGAAATTTCTTCTATTTGCTCACCCTTTAAGGCCTTCACTATCTGTTTGAATATCCATGGGTTTCCTTGACTTCCTCTTGCAACCATTATTCCATCGCAATTGGTTAGTTGCTTTAATTTAATAGCATCATTTGCTGAAAACACATCTCCATTTCCTATTACAGGAATAGAAACACTATCTTTAACCTTTTTTATTATATCCCAATCAGCAACTCCTTGATACATTTGTTTTCTAGTTCGTCCATGAACAGCAATTGCATCAACTCCTGCTTGTTCCATTCCCTTTGCAAATTCTACTGCATTGACATTGTCATCATCAAATCCCTTTCTAAACTTTACAGTAACAGGTTTTGTTGATACTTTTTTTATTGCCTTCACAATTTGATAAGCAAGGTCGGGTTCCATCATTAACGCAGATCCTTCTCCATTTTTAACAATTTTAGGTGCGGGACATCCCATATTTATATCAATAATACAAATATCTTCTCTACTATTTAAATATTTTTCACAGATATCAGCCATTATTTCTGGTTCTCTTCCAAATATCTGAGCCGCTACTGGTTTCTCTTCATCTGCAATTCTAAGTAAGGCCTGTGTGTTCTCGCTTCCGTAATATAAAGCTTTTGCGCTAACCATTTCAGTATAAACTAATCCACATCCCATTTCTTTACATAGTCCTCTGAATGATATATCTGTTACACCAGCCATTGGTGCCAAAAATATATTATTCTCAAAGGTCAAGTTTCCTATTTTCATCTAGAATGTACTCCTTGCTTTTTAATTCTTACTTTTCAGTATTCTCTACTTCATTATTTTTTTCATAAAGTAATTTTAATCCTTCCAATGTTAATTCTGAATCAACCTTGTCTATCACATCAGTTCCCTTAGCTATTAGATTAGCCAATCCACCTGTTGCTAATACAAAAGGTTCTTCTTTATATTTAGAATTTTTCATCTCTTTTTTCATCTTTTTAACTATATATTCAACTTGCCCAATATATCCAAATAAAATACCTGCCTGCATACTTGATACTGTGTTTTTACAAATCATATTTTTAGGCATTTCTAATTCTACCCTAGGAAGCTTAGCAGCTCTTTCAAATAAGGCATCTGCCGAAATTCTTATTCCTGGGCATATACATCCCCCAAGATAATCACCATTAGCTCTCACAGCACAAAAAGTTGTAGCTGTTCCAAAGTCTATTATTATTACTGACCTCTTATAAATTTCATATGCTGCAACAGCATTTACTATTCTATCAGCTCCAACTTCTTTAGGATTATCATATTTAATGTTTATTCCTGTTTTTATTCCTGGTCCAACTATTATAGGTTCATGACAAAAGCATTTTCTTAACATATTCTCTAAAGAATGCATTATATTGGGAACTACGGAAGAAACGATAACTCCAGTAATCTCTTTTGGATCAATGTTGTTTAAATTAAATAATTGCATAACCTGTATACTATACTCATCTGAAGTTTTATTTGCTTCACTTGAAATACGCCAACTAGCTATGTAACCTTTTCCATCATGTACTCCCAAAACAATATTAGTATTACCTGCATCAACAAGTAAGATCATAGAAAGCACCACCTTAATATAGTTAAATTAAAAGCAGCCCAAAGAGCTGCCTTAATTTAGAAATCCATTTAAAAATAACAATATAATTTTATCAATTTTAATTAATTTGTCAAGAGTTAAGGTGTATGAAAAAAATCATTTTAGAATAAGCCAATTATTTCTCCACTCTTTAGTACATCCATCTTATTTGCCGCTGGCACTTTTGGAAGTCCAGGCATAGTCATTATATCTCCAGTTTGAACTACTATAAAACCAGCTCCATTAGATACTCTCACTTCTTTGACTGTAATCTCAAATCCTTGTGGTCTACCTAAAAGATTAGGATTATCTGATAAAGAATATTGTGTTTTCGCCATACATATAGGTAATTTATCTAATTCAAATTTTTCTAACTCAGCAACTTGCTTCTTAGCTGCTGGTGTATAATTAACTTTATCAGCTCCGTAAATTTCCTTAGCAATAGTAAATATTTTTTCTTGTATAGACTCTTTCTCATTATAAATTGGTGCAAACTCAGCGTCATTGTTATCTAAAATGTCTAAGACAATATTTCCAAGTTCAATTCCACCTTCTCCACCTTTAGCCCATACATCACTTAACGCTACCTTAACACCTATTTTATTGCAAAAAGCTTTAATGAATTCTACCTCTTCATCGCTATCTGTAATAAACTTATTTATAGCTACCACAGGTGTAACTTTAAACTTTTTAATGTTTTCTATTTGTTTTTCTAAATTAGTTATTCCTTTTTCTAATGCATCCACATTCGGAGCATTTAGTTCACTTAATGCTATTCCACCATGGTGCTTTAATGCTCTTATTGTTGCAACTATAACAACACATTCTGGTTTTAAATTCCCATATCTACATTTAATATCAAAAAACTTTTCAGCTCCTAGATCAGCACCAAATCCTGCTTCTGTTACAGCTACTTCTCCAAGCTTTAATGCTAGTTTAGTTGCCATTATAGAATTACATCCATGTGCGATATTAGCAAATGGTCCTCCATGTATTAATGCTGGAGTATTTTCTAATGTTTGAACTAGATTAGGTTTAATTGCATCTTTCATCAATAATGCCATAGCACCTTGAACTTCTAATTCTTTAGCATAAACAGGATTTCCATCTAGATTATAAGCAATCACAATATTACCCATTCTTTCCTTCAAATCTTCTAAATCACTTGCTAAACATAATATAGCCATTATTTCTGATGCAACAGTTATATTGAATCCATCTTCTCTAACAAATCCATTAACTTTTCCACCCATTCCAACAACAATGTGTCTAAGTGCTCTATCGTTCATATCCATAACTCTTTTGAAAACTATTCTTCTTGAGTCAATTCTTAATACATTTCCTTGATGTATATGATTGTCTATTGCTGCACACAATAAATTATTAGCAGATGTAATTGCATGCATATCTCCTGTAAAATGAAGATTAATATCCTCCATCGGAACTACTTGTGCATATCCACCACCTGCAGCCCCCCCCTTAATTCCAAAAACTGGTCCTAATGATGGTTCTCTTAATGCTATTACAGCATTCTTACCAAGCTTATTTAACGCTTGCCCTAATCCTACCGTAACTGTTGATTTTCCTTCTCCTGCCGGAGTTGGATTTATAGCTGTTACTAAAACTAATTTTCCATCCTTATTATTTTTTACTTTATTATATACTTCCAATGATATTTTGCATTTATACTTTCCATAATATTCAATATCATCTTCACAAAGACCTAATTTCTCAGCTATATTTCTTATTGGCTCCATCTTTGCTTCTTGTGCAATTTGAATGTCACTTTTCATTTAAGCTTCCTCCTAATATTAACCAAAAATCATTTACTGTATTTACATTATATCATTTCGCTTTCTGCAATAAAAGTTATTTTCGAATAATTAATGCAAATTTAGTTTAAATATTCGTATTAATGTCGAATAAAATTTTTATAACTTCTCTACATATATTTTTAACCTTTATAAGATAAAAAATTCTAAACTCGAGAACTTATATTATTAAGAATATAAAAAATAATGCATTACATATAAAATATACATAATGCATTATCTAAACTACTCTGCAGCAGTTAATTATTTACAAATATTTCCTCAAACTCTTCTGAATCAAGTTTTTCTTTTTCAATTAAGGCCTGCGCAACTGCATGTAACTTATTCACATTTTCTTTCAATAAATTGCTTGCCTTATCATAAGCTTCGTCTATAAATCGCTTTATTTCCTTATCTATCTTTGAGCCTATCTCCTCACTAAAATCTCTTCCTTTTCCTAAGTCTCTTCCAAGGAAAACCTCATCATGACCTGGTGTATTATAAGATATAGCTCCAATTTCATCACTCATCCCATAATCCATCACCATGCTTCTAGCTATATGACTTGCTCTATCAATATCATTCTTAGCACCAGTACTTATATCTCCCATAATTAGCTTTTCAGCTACTCTTCCACCTAAAAGTCCAACCATTTCGTCTTCTAATTTTGATTTTGATGTATAAGAGGTATCTTCTTTAGGAAGATGCATTGTATATCCACCAGCTCTACCTCTTGGAATCACACTTATTTCATGTACCGGATCACAATTAGGAAGTAACCTCATAACCACCGCATGCCCAGCTTCATGATATGCAGTTAATTTTCTATCGTGTTCTGTTATTACCTTGCTTTTCTTTTCAGGTCCTGCAATTACTTTAGTTATCGCTTCTTCCATTTCAGCCATTGATATTTGTTTCTTCTCTCTTCTGACTGCAAGTAAAGCAGCTTCATTTGTTAGATTTTCCAAATCTGCCCCTGAAAATCCTGGTGTCCTTTTAGCAAGTACATCTAATCTTACATCTTCCTTAAGAGGTTTCTTCTTTGTGTGTACTTTAAGAATTTCTTCTCTTCCTTTTACATCAGGTGCTCCAACAATAATTTGTCTATCAAATCTTCCTGGTCTAAGCAGTGCTGGATCTAATATATCCGGTCTATTTGTAGCCGCTATCATTATGATGCCTTCATTTGCACCAAATCCATCCATTTCAACAAGAAGTTGATTCAAAGTTTGTTCTCTTTCATCATGTCCGCCGCCAAGTCCAGCGCCTCTTTGCCTTCCAACAGCATCAATTTCATCTATAAATACTATACAAGGAGAATTTTTCTTAGCTTCTTCAAACAAACTTCTAACTCTAGATGCACCAACACCAACAAACATCTCAACAAAATCTGAACCGGATATACTGAAGAATGGGACTCCTGCTTCTCCTGCTATAGCTTTTGCAAGTAATGTCTTTCCTGTTCCTGGAGGTCCAACTAACAACACTCCTTTAGGTATCCTTGCTCCCATTTGTATATATCTAGCTGGCAGCTTTAAGAAATCGACTATTTCTTCAAGTTCTGCCTTTTCTTCATCTGCACCAGCAATATCCTGGAATGTAACTGTTTGGGTATCAGGAGTTACCATTTTGGCTTTGCTCTTTCCAAAATTCATAACACCTCTTCCCCCACCTCCACTTTGGGACTGCTGTGTAAATATAAATAAAAATACAAAAACAAGCACTGCCATAAAACCAAACGGAATCAATGTTGCAATCCAAGTTCCATTATTAGATGGCTTATCAAAAACCACTGTAACATTTGATTTAGGCTGATTTTCTATTAGTGAACCAATAAGCTCACTAGGTGCATAAGTAATAAAAGTTTTATTGTCAGTAGTCTTTCCTTCTACTGTCATACTTTCTTCTTTAACGACGATACTCTCTATCTCATCTGCATTCCACTTTTGTACGAATGCGCTATATGCAATATCATTAGAACCTTTTCCTGTTTCCCACATAGTAACCGCTGCTAAAATTAGCATAACTGCACATACAATCCATACAGCTGCACTTGAATATTTTTTCATTCAAGGCCCCCCTCTCTCATCATATTTAAAATTTTATCATAGGAATATTCTTATTACAATAAGATTGCAGTTTCTATTTTTCATATATTTCCGGCTTCAATATTCCTATAAATGGTAAATTTCTGTACTTTTCAGCATAATCTATTCCATATCCTACTATAAATCCATCCGGAACTTCAAAACCAACATACTTAACTTTTAAATCAGAAATTCTTCTCGTTTGCTTATTTAAAAGCGATACTATTTCTATGCTATTAGCTTTTCTTGCTTCCAAGTATTTAAGCAAATATGTCAATGTAACTCCTGTATCAACAATATCTTCCACTACCAAAATATCCTTACCTTCAATACTATTATCTAAATCTTTTAAAATTCTTACAACTCCAGATGTTTCTGTAGAATTTCCATAACTAGATACTGCCATAAAGTCTATTTCACATGGTATTGATATGTTTTTTATTAATTCTGCAGCAAACAGCACTGATCCCTTTAAAATCCCCACTACAAGTAAATTCTTTCCTTTATAGTCCTTGCTTATTTCGCTCGCAAGCTCCTTAATTCTATTAGCCAAAACTTCCTCTGAAAATAATATCTCTTGTATATCTTGTTTCATATTAATATTCCTTTCTCTCAATAGCTACTTTTAATATATTTTTACTTTTATTTGTAAGTTTATATTCTTCTGATGTTCTAATTTCAATAATCCATGCAATCTTTTCATCAAAACATAAAATTGGAATATTATCTCTTTCTTCCTTAGGAATTTTCATATCAATAAAAATGTCTTTTAGTTTTTTATTTCCACTCATACCCAAAGGAATAATTCTATCTCCATCTCTCCTATATCTTACTGAAATGTTATTATTTATTTTATCAAAATCAAAATACTTTATCAGCTTATTTTCTTTCAGGTTTATTTTATCTTTATCATAATCCTTTATTACGTAAAATTTAATATTAAATCCATCAAAATTAACTGTAGTTTTATTTATATTATTCTTAATTAAAATTATTTCTTCTTTTTCATTTTTTATAGTACGTTTTTTTTCTTTGCTTTTTATGTATATATCTCCATAAATATTCTCAGCATAAATACCATTAGGCAAATCTACTATTTTCCCTGAATCATTTTTTGATAGATACAAAATTTTATATATATGTTTCATTTCAAAATCATAATCCGATTGCGAAAATTTAGTTATAGCATGCCTTAGAACTCTGTTAACAATTGCCTCTTCTTTCTTAAATATTTCCTTTTTTATTATAAAATAATCATCATATTCTATACAACAATTATTATATAAATCTAGAGCTAAATTTTCCAGAAATTCGTTATCTTTCTGCAATAGCACCGACATTCTGTTTAATGTTTGTATTATATCTCCATTAAAATTTTCTTTCATATATGGCAATATATCTAATCTTATTTTATTTCTATTATATGTTCTTTCAAAATTAGTCTTATCTATTCTAGGATATAAGTTTTTTAGTTTTATATACTCTTCAACTTCATTTCTGCTTAAGCACAAAATTGGTCTTATTATTTTGTTATCCCTAAATGCTTTAATTCCACCAAGACCTTCTAGTCCAGTTCCTCTCATAAGCCTAAACAAAATTGTTTCTGCTTGGTCATTAGCATTATGTGCAGTAGCAATCTTATTAAAACCCTCCTGATTTAAAATTTCATCAAAAAAATCGTACCTAACACTTCTTCCTGCCATCTCAGAAGAAAGCTTTTGTTCTTTAGCATACGCATTTATATCTACTCTCTTAGTGAAACACTTTATTCCCATTTCGTTACACATATCAATTACATATTCTTCGTCTCGTAACGCATCTTCTCCTCTTAAGAGATGATTTAAATGTGCTGCTGCTATGTCTATATTCAACTCTTCCTTTAATTCATATAAAATATTTAAAAGGCACATAGAATCCGGGCCTCCAGAAAGAGCTATTAAAATTTTATCTCCACTTTCTATTAAATTATTATCTTTGACATAAGATAGTACTTTTTTATACAAAAATAAACACTCCTATTTATTCATAACATTATATTAAATATAATACCGTATAATACATTTTACGTATATATATTTTACATATAAACATTATTCTTTAAAACTTGTAATATAATTTTTTAACATATTTTAAGTATACTTTGTAAATACTTATTTGCAAAATTTATTTTAATACGAAAACAATTAGATTATCCATTAAAACTATAAATAGCTGTTTCAAAACTAATTTATAAATTAAAATTCTGAAACAGCTCTTAATACTCTTTCTGTGGATAAAAATCATTGATAAAATTTATCTATTAACTTTCCAAATAAACTTTTGATACTACAACAGTCATATCGTCTTTAATGATACCATTACTTAATTGTTTTGCTCTTTCCAATATTTTTTCAGATAACTCTCTTGGATCCCCATTGACCTTCTTTAAATACTCTTCAACCCAAGTAGATTTTTCTGAATTTAATCTATCTATATCCAGTACCCCATCACTTACACTAATCAAAATATCACCTGGCCTTAATACTTCCTTTATAACCTCTACATCTACTTCATCTACAAGCCCAAAAGGTAAATTTTTTGAATTAACGGCCTTTACTTCACGCCCTCTCTTTATAAAACTAGGTGCTGCTCCTATCTTTATGAAAACTGTATTCCCTGTATATAAATCAACTTTTCCTAAATCCAATGTTGCATATTTTTCATCTTCTGCAAATCTCATCCCCATTATAGAGTTAACTGTATTTACTGTTATGTCTTCGTTAAATCCTGCTTCCATGAGCTTTTCCACCAGCTCCACGGTCGATTTGCTTTCTTCTCTTGCTTCCGGGCCAGATCCCATTCCATCACTTAATATTGTCATATACGTTCCAGTATCAGTTTTCCCAAAGGTATAGCTATCCCCTATTTCATACTCTCCACTTTTAGATTCTATAGCGCCATATGACACTATATAATATTTAGGTTTTTCCTCTAATGTAACAATATATTCGTTTGTCTTCGGGTTAACACTGCATCCATTATCTTCAATACAAAGTTTCATCCTTGTAGTATTATTTAATAAAGATATTATATTTTTTTCACAATAGTCAGAACCTTGATAGCTATCTATACTTATCCTAATTTTAGACCTCCCATTCTTATCTATATAACAAAAAATATCATTATAATGGATTAAATTTTTGTTTAATATTCGTTTTACAATTCTCTCCAACTCTGTATCTATACAAACTTCTCTTTTAAAGTCATCTAAAAGACGATCTAATGCACACGATATATTAGAGATATGAGTTGATATCATATTTCTGCCTTCCGCTAATCTCTCTTTTATAGCTTCACTTACATTGTAATTGTTAACAATTCCTTCCGTACACCTTAAAAGTGTAAAATTCTTAACACATTTCTTTTGTAAATCTATTGGCATAGCTAAGTTTCCATCTTCATAATTTTGTATTAACATTTGAAAGGAATTAAATGTCTGATGAAAATCCCTCTCCCAGCATATAAATTTATTTTCACAATTTGAACAACTCCTATCTGCTAAATTTTCTACTAGCGCACTTCCTTTCGATTTAATTAATAAACTTTCATTATCATTAGTACTTACTAAACATTTAGACATAGTAGTCAGTACATTGGTAAGTTCCTTTAACTTAAAGGTAAATTCCTCCTTTATTGAATTTAATTGAATTTCACCTAAGGATGCTTTTTTTCTATATGGATTTATCTCAACTTCAATACTTTTATATACAGGTTTTGGAATACACAAAAATAAGATAGAACCAGCTAAAACCTCAATTCCCAATTTTAATGTTACTGCATTAGAATATAATGCTAATGCAAAATAAATGATTATACCTGAAAGTATTGAAAATATTTTTCCTGTATCTTTAAATATACCAACTATGAGTCCTCCTACGCCGAAAAATGCTACGCTGTACATCATATCATTGGATGAAACTCCAAGCATTATTCCCATAGATACCCCAATCATAGCACCGTATGTTGCTCCTCCCACATAGGCTATTGTAAAAACTAATGTTAAGGCACATATATTTCTTATTGAATAATTGAATACATTGATATCTCCTATTCCAGAAACTAATAGACACAAAAGTATTCCTATACTGACTATTTCTTCTGAAGAAAAGAAATAATTAGTATTAATTTCATCTAAAGAATTTAACGCATATTTTATAACATAATATATTGGCACAACAATTAATGTTTGTATTAAACATAAAGTTATGTTTACTCCTAACTCATACTTATCAACTAAAAGACCATAGAGAAAAAAACTGCTCAAAATTATTATAAAACCAACTAATTCACTTTTCTTTCTCTTCGCTGACGAAACAAATACATAATATATTGTTATTAAAATCACGGCTATTAAATACACATATCTATCTGATAACAATTGGTTAATTGTTAGGTATCCTATAGCAATTCCAATTGCTGCGACAAAACCGTTTTTTCTATCTTCGCGCACTACAACCGCAATTAGATATGCTATTCCAATAGGAGCTATTCCAAGCCTGTCTAATTGATTTAACAGCAAGTTTACCCTTCCTAATAAAATTCCTGCCACTAAAATTACTCCTAACCTTACTACAGAAGCTTTTATCCAAGTTTTCCTTTTTACATTTATTACTTCTTTACACTTATTTACACTTAATCCATATTGCACACTAGCTCGCCTCGTTTCCAAATAATGTAATTTGATTATAGCACCCTAGTATTACGATAAATGTCATAAGATGTTTCTCATCTGATTTTTTCGTAGGACAACTTCATCTAAATTTCTCTAATATCTAATGATTTAATAGATTATTTTCCCTAGCTAAGATTTTACTTATAAATTTTAAGAAACAACGAAAGTCCACTCGTTGCTTAATTTTCTTTTCTTTTATTCAATTATTAATTTGTCGTTAATATTACTATATTAGAAATTTATATATAATTATTTATTGCATAATATCATAGACTTTGAATAGCTTGTTCAAATTATTCCCTAGTATCCTCAATTATTGTAATTACTTTCAAAGTTGCTGTGATTTCTACAAATCTATAACTAATTATCGATTCTAACTTTATAATTTATTCTTAATAATATCGAAACACAAAAAATATACAACAAAAAAGACTTAAGCATTTGCTTAAGTCTTTTGGTGCCGAAGACCGGAATCGAACCGGTACGGTGTTTAACCACCGCAGGATTTTA
>NZ_LZZL01000117.1:0-12888 GCF_002006495.1 Clostridium sp. BL-8 | reverse complement strand
AATAAAGAGCAACATATCATACGGGGAATATGAATGTTACTCTTTATTTATATATTTATAAGGGTAAATATTTATGAAAAAAAGCTTTTATTGTTGTTTATGATTTTATTATAATAGGCTAATATGTCAGGAGAGTGACAAATGTGAATTACAATATGTAGAAGGTGCGTAGTAAATTAAAAATGTTCTTTGAAAATTGAATAATGCGATAGTTACAAAATATGCTATAATTAATACGAAATAGTAAATTATGGTATAGGAAAAAAGAAGTGGAGAAATAGAAATGAACATGTTAAAATTAACAAAAGCAATAGTTAATTCACTAGTAGTAGTTTCAGTATTAGCATTAAATCCAATAGGCGCAAGTGCAGAATGGAAACAAGACTCAAATGGTTGGTGGAATACAGAAGGAAGTTCATGGTCAGTAGGTTGGAAGGAGATTGACGGAAATTGGTATTATTTTGGACAAGATGGGTATATGAAAACTGGTTGGATACAGAAGGGAGACAAATGGTATTATTTAGATGGTAATGGTGCCATGCTTAAAAACACTACCATTAATGGTTGTAAATTAGACTCTTATGGAGTGTGGATTCAATCATCGCAAAATACTTTGTCAAATGTTGATTCGCAATCTAAAAGGATAACTGATGAAACTGAAGTAATCAATAGAAAATCAATAGTTAAAGATGGGGATTGGCTATATGAATCTGGTAAGCTATCAAAAGTTAATCTTGATGGAACAAATAAAACATACATTGGACAGGCATATGGAGATATTATTGGAGTTGCTGATGATTGGGTTTACTATGTGGATACGACAATTGGATATCCAGGTAGCGAAGGCATATACAAGATAAAAGATAATGAAAAAATTAAGCTAACAAATGATGATTATATTATGGATGCTGTTCTTTATAAAGGATCAATATATTATGCATTAGGGCCTAAAGCTTATGATAATAATGTGATTAAGGGTGGATTATATAAAGTTGATATTGATGGAAAAAACAAAATCCAACTTACTGATCAAATAGTTGATAATATAAATATATACAAGGATTTTATATACTACATTGGAAATCAACAGATATTTAAAATGAGTACAGATGGTATTAACAGAATAAAAATCTGTGATCATTATGCAAGATTCTTAAAACTAAGTGAAGATAATATTTATTTTAGTAACGGTGATGATAAGGATAAATTATATAAGATTAGTATTTATGGTACAGACGAGAAGAAATTAAATGATGATATTAGCTGGGATATTCAAGTGAGTGGAAATTGGATATACTATAGTAATAATCCGTATGACGGGCATACTGCAATGATACTCCCTCTTGATCAGACAAGAGGAAATATTTATAAAATTACTATTAATGGAACTGATAAAACTAAACTGAATAGTGAGGTCAGTAGGCTGTCAGAAGTAATGGATGGATGGATATATTATAGTAATTGGTCTGATAACAAATTTTATAAGATTAAGTTAGATGGCAGTAATAAGTCAGTTGTAAATAGCTAAAACCAAATAATAAATTGTAAAATCGCAGTATTCAGAATATGAATTTGCGATTTTAATGTGCTGTACTAATAAGGAACGAATAAAAAAGATTTAAATCATATTCCCCCCTACTATGTAAAACTTAATAGAAATAGTTGTTTCAGACCACATGCCCCCATTTAGACACACAATTTTCCCTAAATGAAATTTTAAGAATACATAAATTAAAGAATATGTTATAATTGGAATAAAATAGTAAATAAGTATTGAGTAAAACTTATTTGTAGTATAGATTATTTATATTAAATAAATGGAAGAGATAAAATAGCATGGAGGATATTATGTGTAAAATATACAAAGCACCAATTGGATGGAATCCAACAAAATTAAATCCATTTACTACAACGGGGTATTATGGAAAAGAATGGTCGGTATTTATTTACGATGAAGAGATTGGACATCATAGTAATATATATGAGAATACTATGGTATATGTTGTTCGGGTGAATCCGGAAGTAGATTCTAAATATGAAAGATTATTTGATTATTTGACTTATGAAACCAAACATGGAAGAAACGTAATATTAAGTTTACCTAAGCAGATAAATTTTGATGAGGTTCTTGAGATGTTTGATAATTTTCATTCGGATAATGAATTTAGAGAAAGTGATGGAAAATATTTAGTGCATAGTACTACAAAAGAATCTTGGGAGAGCATTAAAAAATCTGGTGTATTATTATCTCCAAATGAATTAAAGAAGCAGGGAATAAGTATATTAGAGATTGGACTTAAACCGATGTTAGAGCCGGATGATTATTCTGATTACATTATGTTGGATGTATTAGAAGGATGTGGAGAATTAGTTGTAAATTCAAGACAGTTAGGATCTGTTTGTATAACTCCAGATATAAAATATATACCTGGAGTTAGAATATATTTTGATGCAGAATCAATCATAAAAGATGGTCTTGGTACAAGGGATGGATTACACATCTTGAAAGTAAAAGATAGATTACCATTAGACAAGTATTTACTTGACGTTATAAGCGCTGAGTCATTTAAGAAAAAAGAATGGACTCCTACAACATTTACAAATGAAGCTAATAGATACTTTTTAGAAGGACGATAAAGTTCAATTTCTCGCAGATATTAGAAATATAATTACACAATGCTTTTAAATTATGATGTGACAACAAATACATTATTCTAAATGAATGGTGTGTTTTTTATATCCCTCAATTATAAAGAAAGGATGGTGGGTCAATTATTGGTCGGAATACCTACAAAATACCGACATTTTATAAACATATTAAAGTGTACAAGCTATTTTGTGAATGTATATAATTATCTGTAAAGCGGCTGAAATACATGATTTATATAGGATTATTTTTGCAAAAGAATTTATAAATATATGCAAGGTTTTTCCCGCTGGGAGTACCATATCACATGGAGAGTTAATTTAATATTAATTAACTATGATTGAAGTCATTGAGTGGACAGAGTGTATAATTAATAATTTTTAAAATAATATAATATTAAGATTTACTTTAACAATCTTAATAGAAACATGATAACTTCTAATCAACTGATCTAAAGAAAGCCAATTTCAATTAAATTTTCAATTGAAAACTCAGTATCAAAAAATATTAATCTATTACCACAACATTAAGAAATGATGTGGTGGTATTTTTGCTGCTAATTAAAAAATAATCCTATTAAAGCTTGACTTGGTAAAGATGATAAAATATAATAATGATATTCATTATCAATTATTATTACAAGGAGTAACAAAATGAATTTTATTTGTACATTAGTTTTAGTAACAGTTTTAGCAGTATTTTTCACAGAATCTATTAGAAAGCGCTATTATATTTATTACACAATAGCAGGAGTTATTGCAATAACCACATCTATCTATGAAATCTTAAGAATAACATCTAATGCAAAGCTAGATGGATTTCTTCTTGTACTTGAAAAAGTATCGATGCGAGGCTTGATATCTATAGCATTTTTTATTTTAGTAATGTATGCTGGAGCTTTGAACTCCAGATGGCAAATAACTAAAAAATTGAGGAGCATAAGAGCAGAGCTAGCTATCTTAGGATGTATTACCATATTACCGCATGGAACTATATATTTTGTTCGATTTCTAATATTGAAACTTCCTAAAATCATGAGTGAAGGTACATTTCCTATATTGTATTTAAGTTATATTGCAGTTGGAATGATAGGATTTATTTTAATGATACCATTGTTTATAACATCATTAAAAAAAGTAAGACGAAAGATGAAAGGGCCGCAGTGGAAGAAGCTGCAAAAATGGGCCTATTTATTTTATTTGCTAGCATATATCCATATCGTATTTATATTACTAAATGATAAGGAAATTGATTGGCTAAGATTAGCAGTATATACATTAATTTTTGGCAGCTATATGGTTCTCAGATTAATGAAGTATAAAAACAGGAGTATATCAATGAGCACTCTAGAATTTAGTAAGGTCAACAATTAAAGTTACATATATATTAACTATTAATACCACATTATTCAGAAATGAGATTGTGGTATTTTTGTTATCTTATAGTATTGCATTCACAAAATATTTTATGATTGGTAATATATTTAGTTATACAATAAGGTGAAGTGTACAACATAAAAAAGCACATGTAATCACAAATTATTTACCGCCACTTACGACGGCGTTAACATAAAAATAATGTATTAACGTATTTTGAAGTAGTTGCGTGCTATATGATGGGCAATAATAAAGGAGTATGGATTGAAACTCAATACTTACCATTAAGTAAATGTAATGAGTTAAAAAATACGTTAGAATCATGGTTTTATGAAATAAAAAAGTATCAGAATGAAGAGGAAACTGTATCATAAGTAACGGATAATCGTTTTGATCAATAAAAGGTGAAGAGATAGGAGAAATACTTTGGGTTGTATTAAAAAACATATTATTATATTACATTGGATGAGTAAATGATAGCTTATGTAAATGTATATGTCCAGTATAAATAAGTAACCTTTTATAATCAATAAGGAATACTGTGGCGTAAATTACAGAAATAATGGCGTGCAATGATGTTAAAATTTAATGAGATAAAGAATATAATTCTAACATAAGATGAAGTTAAATTTGTTGACACAAGAGATGATTACTACATCTGTAAAACAAGGAGGGTTATATATGAGTAAAAAAGTGGCACTAATTACAGGAGCATCTAGTGGAATAGGAAGAGAATTTGCTCGCATTCATGCAGCAAATGGTGGAGACCTTGTTATAATTGCAAGAAGAGAGGATAAATTAAATGAACTAAAACAAGAATTAGAAAAGAAATATAATATTAAAGTAACAGTTATTACAAAGGACTTAACATTGCCACAGGCACCTATTGAAATTTATAATGAAGTAAAAGAAGCTGGTATCGAAATAGATTACCTTATAAACAATGCTGGATTTGGAGGACGTGGTTATTTCCATGAGCGTCCAATGGAATTAGATTTACAAATGATTCAAGTTAATATAGTAACACTCACTACTTTAACAAGATTATTTTTGCCTGACTTTGTAAAAAGAAATAGTGGTAAGGTACTAAACGTATCATCAACAGCAGCACTTATGGCTGGTCCATTACAGGCTGTTTACTATGCATCAAAAGCTTACGTTTTATCTTTTAGTAATGCGATAGCACAAGAATTACATGATACAAATGTAACAGTTACAGCATTATTACCTGGTGCAACAGAAACAGAATTTGCAAAAACATCTGATATGAGTAATACACCTTTATTTGCTAAAACAGGAAGCCCACATGTTG
The DNA here is from genome assembly GCF_002006495.1 of Clostridium sp. BL-8. Lineage (NCBI taxonomy): Bacteria > Bacillati > Bacillota > Clostridia > Eubacteriales > Clostridiaceae > Clostridium > Clostridium sp. BL-8. The sequence continues at coordinate 7,553 of NZ_LZZL01000117.1, read as the reverse complement.
TAGCAAAAGAGGGTTACAATGCAATGTTACAAGGTAAATTAGATATTATTGCAGGTGTTACAGCTTCTCAAAAAGTTATGATGAGTATGTTACAATTTATGCCTAAAAAATTAATGTTAAAACAAATATATCAAATACAACAAGAAAAATAAAAATTAATAAATTAAAGATGGAGATACACTAATCCGTATTTTAAATAAACATCTACAGATAGATATGGAAGGAGTTTAAATGTTTAATAATAAATTTATACTAGATAGAAAATTTGCAGATTTAATCGAAAGTCTTGGTATATCAATTGCAGAAGTACTAAAAAAATCTAACTTACCTGAAGATTTATTTAGTCATCAAATACCTTCGTTAACAGCAATTGAATATATAGAATTTATGGAAACACTAAAAGAGTTGTCAAGTGATGAATGCATCCCGATAAAGATTGGTACAATAGAAAATATAGAAACATTTTCTCCGCCTATATTTGCAGCTTATTGCAGTAAGAATGTATTAACTTGCATGAAAAGAATATCGACATATAAAAAACTTATAGGACCATTGGTATTCATAGTTAATGAAAATAAAGATAATATAACATTAGAGATGACTTTTGAAAATGAAGAAAATGAATTGCCAGAGTTTTTAGTTGCAACAGAAATGGTATTTTTAGTACAACTTATGAGAAATGCTACTAAAACTCATATTATACCTAAAGAAGTTATGACAAAGCATAAGATAAATAATGATAATTATGAAAAGTTTTTTGGAATAAGACCTAAAGTAGGAACAAGAAATATATTGACTATATCAAAGGAAGATGCACTACGTCCTTTTATAAGCCAAAATAATGTTATGTGGGAGTATTTTGAGCCAGAACTAAAAAGACGACTTAGCGAATTGGACATAGATGACACTTATGCAGCCAGAGTTAGAAGTGCACTTATAGAACTTTTACCGGCAGGAGAAGGAAGTATAGATGATGTGTCATCAAAATTAGGTTGTAGCACAAGAACGCTTCAAAGAAAATTAAAGGAAGAAGATACTACATTCCAAAAACAGCTAAACCATACCAGAGAACTACTTGCAAGGCATTATTTAAAAAATTCAGATATATCTAGTGATGATATAGCTTACCTATTAGGATACCAAGATTTAAATTCTTTTGTAAGAGCATTTCATATATGGACTGGTATAACTATAGGTGAGTACAAAAAGAAAACAAGTAATTAGCTATTATATTTGAAGAAATGTATTCGGACCTTCCTTCACGGCCTGTCGAATTATATATACATATTCTTTAATCAAAAAGCAAATTAATTTCTATATGTGATTTATACAAAAAAGATAAAAAAGCGTTTGTTCGGCGTTTATCCTCCGATATTGGAGTGAATTTTATAATCAATAGATAAATGTATAAATTAGCTGAAACGTAGCAAAATAGCAGGTTACAGAACCATATAAAACTTGATAAAATTTATCAAAATGTATAGGTGCTATCCCGCTGGGAGTACCATATCACATGGAGGGTTGATTTAATATTAATTAAATATGATTGAAGTCATTGAGGGGACATTAGGAACATGATAACTTCTAACTAACTGATCTAAAGAAAGCCAATTTCAATTAAATATTAATCTATTACCACAATATTCAGAAATGAATTTGTGGTATTTTTTTCATAGGATTATATTGGTAAAACATGCTACAATAAAAATATATTTAAAATAAAATGAATGCATAAAGTATATATGATTAATAAAAAAACTGAAAAATATATAAGTTATGAAAGGATAATGCAATGAAAGATCAGGTATTCAAAATTAACCTTGATATTGATGTAATTAAAAGATTAAGAAACAAAGTAAATGAGCAGATTAATATTTCATATAATAAAAAATATGGCAAGCATCGTGCATGGGATAAAATTCGCGCCATAATGGATAGACTTGATGATACTGTTGATTATTTGAACGACCTTGAATTGAATACGGGAAAATATAGTCGTAGTGCATTTGATTTTTTTGATCTTATGAACAATGCATCTGTAGTTGTGGATTGTATAAAAGAGTTAGCTAAAATATTTAATGCATCTTATGATAAAGTTAAAAAGGCAACCAACATTTTTAATCAATTTGGAGATGATGGAGTTGGAAGGATCATGTGAATTTATTGAAAAATATGTTTTACTTGAAGATGATTATAGCGATTTTGAACTTTATACTTTAGTCCAAGTAGCATTATATTTAGAGTGCTTAGAACATAATTGTTTAATAAATAAGAATATTCCTAACAGTTTAGAATATCGTGAAAGATTGGTATCTGACGCTGAAAAAGAAGAATTATTTAATAATAATTGATTTTTAGTATGTGTTACTTAAAAGTTATTAACTCAATTTTCGCAGGATAGAAGCGATAGCTTTTCCTTGATATAGCAAGGCAAAGCTTCAATAAAACGATCAATTATTGAACTGATAATTTCCTTTGAAAGCATAATTTTTTCAGTTAAAACATTTTTTAGTGTATCAATAATAAGCTGCAACGCTTCGCAAAATTTAATATCTTGCATTTCATCACAGCAATGATAAAATAGACCGCCAATTGTTCTTAATTTGTTGTTACGATTTTCAATTGAGAGCATTATATATCTTGTGAAAACTATTGAAGTATGAGCAACCATAGAATCATATGAACGACATTGAAACTCTTTACCAAGTTTAAAAAATGATTTGTTCATTTTAAAGAAAACTTCAATATCCCAACGTTTCCCATAAATTCTGATGATTTCATCATCAGATAAAGATATATCAGTAGAAATTAGAGCAAGCCATTTTCTGCTCCTATTTCTATCTCTAACAAATACAATTTTTGCATTTATTTCATCACCGATGTCATCATGACCGATGCCAACTATTACTGAAGAAAGAATTTTAGCTTTACCTCTTTTTTTTTAACGAAGCATAAAGACTTTTAAGGTTTAAGTTCTTTCGATCATAATTATAGTAAACCCTTGGCATGGCTTTAACCATAGCAATAGTATTGAATTTTAACTTTTCTATTTCTAATAAAGTTTTTGGATAAGTGAACCAACTATCAAAAAGAACATAAGAAGCCGGAATTCCAAATTCCTTAGCTTTCTTTAGTAAGTTAAGCATTACTTCAGGAGATTTTAAAACCGCTTCTTTTCGAAGCTTCGATCCATTGGTTCTTTTAGCTATAGATTGATTTTCAGAACATAACCTATTCTCTTTCTTTTCGGATGAAAGAAGAGTAAAAGCAAGTGGTAGAAAAGTGTTGCCATCAGACCAACCAAGTGTTAAAAGTCTAAAACCCTTGACATATTTATGACTAACGTGGTCTCTGACTCTTGCAAGAAGCTCTACATGCTTACTTCTATTTCTACTGTAAAGTGAATCGTCGATTACAAGTACGTTTACTCTGTCTTCTGAAGTAAGAGGCTTAACTATATTCTGAATTATTGATGAAGACAATAACAATAGGAACTTTCTCCAGTTAAAGTTTGGTGAATTAAGAAATCTATAAACTACATCTTTTTCAAACTCTAATGATTCTTGAGAATCAAGAGTTCTGAATAGATTTTTGCCGGTAAAAACGAGCATGAATATAAATTTTAAAACTTTAATACAAGAAATTCCTTTATCTTTGCAGAAATTGCATTGTTTAAGAATATATCCAATTTTGTTTACACTAAAAATTTATTGATTGTTATATTAAATTTTTCTATATCATTATTATTTGGTATAATAGAATTCGTAAGAAGCATGCCTTTCTTTGGTTTAGTGTTTTTAGCAATTCTAGTATACCAAAAGGGATGTTTCTTTGTTTTATTTATTGAAAATAAATGCTTTCCCGCCGATTTATATCTGCGAAAGTTGAGATTTTAAATAAATATACTAACTAAGTTGATTGAAAATAAAAAAACATGATTTTAAACCAGTAGACTACAGAAATATATTTTTGAAGGATGTGAGAAGCATCTATGGCAAGAGTATAGAGTAATCTACTGGTTCATTATAAATTATTTATAATTATTAGAAGGATTTTTTCTCTTTTTGTATAATTAATTATGTTTGTAGAATTAGTTAGATAAAGGAGTAAATGCAATGGAAATGAAAACATTCAACATTATATCTATAGGAATAAAATTAAATTACAGTTCTGAAATTGATGAGAAAACTAATAAAATAATTTCAAATAAAATTATAACTGGTTTAAAAAGAAAGCTGGTACCCTATGATGTAGAAGAATTAATAAATGAAATCAGTGTATTAAGATTAAAACTCAGACTTAAAAAAGGTGTACGTTGTGAAATGACAGAGCCAAGGTCGCTTATTGACAAAATGATAATAGAATCATTAAGTAAAGACAAAGAATTAGTTACATATATGCTAGATGTAGAAGCAGAAGAATTAGATGTAAAGCCAGAATAGAAACTAAGAACTCTCATAATGAGGGTTCTTTTTTATGCAATAAATTAGATTTCTTAAATTAATTTTATAGAAAGGAGTTTTAACATGGATAAACCTAAAAGAAAAAAATTAAAACTAAATATTAAATTTGACAAAGGAATAGTTGTATGTGCTAGATCTCCATCAGAATGTAAAAGCTGCAAAGAACATTGTGAACTAATGGAGCTATCATATAATCCATTTAGTAATAAAGACATACTCGAATGTTTTAAGAATAGTGAAAGAAAAATGTAATTGAATATAATATTTAGAATATAATTTAAGTAATAAAACCAAAGGGGATATAAATATGAGACTTGACTTAGATAAGAAAGATTTAATTTCTCTAGTAAAAGGAACAGACCCTAATTTAAATGTAATGGGAGATCCAAAAATAAGAAGCTGCGGAAGTTATGGAGAAACTCATGGAAGATGGGACTGGAACTATAGAGCATTTGAGGGGTGTTCAGAGCAAGAGATATATGAAGTCTATCAGTTATGTAAAAATAGTTGGAAATAGAATATTATTGAGCACTTATAAATGTAGTTGAGAATATATTTAAAGAATTATTTAATAATGAGCTGTAAATTAAGGCTCATTTTTTTTATTCAAGAAAAAAGATAATATGGTAAAGTGAGGAATGGCTAGGGCACCAAACGAGAAACAAATAGAGGCTAAGAAATTATACTACAAAGGTTGTAAGTTAATAGAGATATCGAAAAAGCTAGATATTCCAGAGGGGACTATTAGAAGTTGGAAAAATAGATATAATTGGGATAATGAAAATAATGCAACGTTGCAAATAAAAATACAGGTAAAAGGAAATTGAAAAAGGGTCAGGGCACAACAAGTATACAAATGATTAAAAATGTAGCTGAAACTTTTTCGGGCGGAGAAGTAAATGTTATAGAGAATACAGCACCTTATACATTTACAATACAGTTTATAGGTGTTAAAGGAATTCCGCGTAACATGCAGGAATTTATCAATATGCTTGAAGATATTAAACCAGCTCATTTAGGATATGTATTTAAGTATACATACACATATTGGGATTATTTGGATAGCAAAAACTTATCTTATAACGATATAGAAATCATTAAGTGGGATGATTTGGAGATATACACTTAAAGGAGATGATTAAATGCAACAATCAGCAAATTATGCTTTGAAGTTACCAGAGGGTACAGATAATGTGAAAAGACAGGATTTTGTAGATAACTTTACAGCTATAGATACGCAATTGAAGACTATAAATGATAACAGTTATCCTGATATAACAGCGACAGGAACAAATGCTTATGTAGGGACATCAGATAGAATAAAAGCTTTAGCAAAAGGTACAAAGCTTACTCTATTTGTAGGAACAGATGCAACAGGAAATTGCACATTAAATCTAAATTCCTATGGAGCTAAGAATATTAAAGATAGCTTTGGAAACATAGTAAATAATATTAAGGCTAATATACCATACAATCTCTGTTATAACGGAACGGATTTTATACTACAGGGTAAAGGAGGTGGTGGAAATGCTTTACCAAGTGAGATAGTTAAAAATAAAACGGCTACAACTGATGCTGGACCAGTAGTAGGTACTTTAGATTTAAGTAATTTAGTTTTTGGAAATATTAAAAGTGGAGTAACTATAAATGGTGTAAGTGGAAGCCCAACAGTAGTTGATATAGCAGATGCTGTTCTTGACCCAGCATTTTTAGTTCAAGGTTATAGTGGATATGATGATGGAGTTAAGAAAAACGGAACATTGCTTTTTGGAGCTTTACAAAATGCAAAAGATACATGGACTGATGGAAATGGAACATTATGAGTTAGAATACTAAGTAAAGGCGAGTTTACTGATTTAATAAATTGATATGCACCAGAACTTAATCTTTATGATGGCAATTTTATTGCTTCGAATGTCATTAGTGGTAAAAGTATATTTGGAGTAAATGGAACAGCTACAATATCAAGCATGGGTGGAAGAAGATTTTCAATACAACAAAATTTGCCTCCAGCATCAGGATCAAACGCAATAAATGTTGGATATCAACCTTCAACTGTTATAATTCGGCAAAATGGTGTTGCTGGGATAGATTATATGTATATAAAATCACTAATAGGGGATAGAACAACAACTGTATATACAGCTGGAGGCTCATCTGCAGGTTTAACAAATAATGCTATTGCAATAACTTCAAGTTGATTCATCTTTTATTCAACAGAATACGTTGGTTGGAGTTATATATGTTATGAATAGGAGGAATGAATTATGAATGCAAAAGTAAAAATTTATTATTTATTATCTGGAGATGCTTTGTTGACTATAGTAACACCAGAAAATGTAGAGTAAACTACAAAACAACAAGACATGGAAATATATGAACAACTTAAAGATAAATCTGTAAGTGAGATAGATTATATTGAATTAGAATATCAAGAATTAGCAACTACTCTTGTTAATTCTAAATCCTACAAAGTTAATTTAGATACCAAACAATTAGAAGTGGTTTATTACAGCAAATATGAATTAAATGCAATAGAACTTCAAAATCAAGAAACTGAAGCTTTAAACAATAGAGTTTCAGATATATCAAGTTATTTATCAAATTCAGATGAAACTACTATTTTAAATATAGAAAATTCTATATTAGAAATAGAAAAAAATAAAATAATAAATGGAGGAATATAAAATGACTACAATGCAAACATTACTAGGAAATATACTAAGGAATAGAATTAATGCAGAATTAAAGAAAGCTGCAGCAGATCAGAACTTTACTGCAATTCAGGAAACTATGGATATTTTTCTTGCAGGAGATAAAATTACTACAGATGAATATGATGAATTTACACAATTAATTACTCAAACTACAACAGATAGTACAAGCACAGATTCTAATAAAGCAGCTACTGCATCATTGAAAAATTAGGTGTAGTAGTAGAAGCGATTAAAAGAAGTTCCTTATTTGGATTTTTAGGGCTAGATTGAGATATAATATCTAGTCTTTTTATTATGCTTATTTTTACTATAGAAAAATTATAAGAATATTATAGAAACGGTATAGGAAGTCTATAAGAATTTTAATATCGCA
>NZ_LZZL01000116.1:0-13770 GCF_002006495.1 Clostridium sp. BL-8 | reverse complement strand
GTATGACACAAAATAGGCAAGCATACTGGTCTGTTATTTTTTTGATTGTGCCTTAGGAAGGGAAGTATACAAAAGTTTATGAGTACAATATTTAAAATCTATAAAAGAGATATAAAAAGGATAATAACGAATATTCCTCTTATGTGTATAATAGCGGGGCTTCTTTTGGTACCAGCATTGTATGCATGGATTAACATAATAGCTTCCTGGGATCCTTATGGAAATACTAAAGGTTTGTTAGTGGCGGTAGTAAATAATGATAAAGGTGCTGAATTTAAAGGAATGGAAATTAATATTGGTGATGAAGTAATTGATAAACTAAGGGATAATGAAAGCATTGGCTGGACTTTTGTTGATCAAAATGAGGCAGAAAGTGGAGTGAAATATGGAAGGTACTATGCAAGTATAACAATGCCTGAAGATTTTTCAAACGATCTTCTCTCTTTGGCAGTAAGTGGAGAGCCTAATAAGGCTAATTTAATTTATTCAGTTAACGAAAAAATCAATGCTATAGCTCCTAAGATCACAAAAAGTGGACTAACCACTTTGCAAAGCGAAATAACCAGTTCTGTTACTGAAGAAGTAAGCAATGCAGTGCTTAATTATATGAGTGCGTATGGTATTGTACTAGAACAGCTTAAACCAGAGCTAAAAGAGTTTATGAATATATTAAGTGATATAGATAGTAATCTTCCTCAAATTGGTGAAAATATAGATAATGCCTATAATGGAGCTGTAGATATGAATAAGTTCATAAAAAATCTTCGAGAGAATATACCTAACATAACTAATTCACTTAATGATGCGCAAAATGTAATTAAATCTAGTAATGATTTTTTTAGTACGTTTAATAATACAATAAAAAGCATATCTCCATACATAAAAACAGATTTAGCTGAAGTAAAGGCTAATGGAGAAGCAGCTAAAAATAATCTTAACAGGATTAATAATTCTATAGATACAGCGGTTAAAGATCAGCAGGATGATTTAAAATCTGCAACTGATAATATAAATAGTGCAATAGCTCTTATTAACAATGATATAAATGTACTTAAGTCTGTAAATAATATTTTACATAGTGATATATTGTCTAATTTTATAAGCAAAATAGAAAATCTTAGAGATCAACTAGTTCAAAATAAATTAAGTTTAGATGCTTTAGCAGCTGCACTAAGTAATGGTAATAAGCTTTCTTCTGATGCAGTAAATTCCTTAATACAAAATATAGATAAAACCTCACAGCTTATAGATGACTCAATAAGTAATTTTGACAATGTTATTTCCCCAGAAATAAATAACTTGATAGATAATACTACGGCTATGGCGAATAATTCATTAACACTTTTGGAAAGTGCAAAAAACAATATTCCTCTCATAAGTAATTTACTAAAAGATGCTGATATTGGTACGGACCTTGGAGGAGCTGAAATTAAAAATATTAAAGATAAATTCCCAAATGCAGAGGATATAATCCACAGCAATGTTGAAAGGTTTAAAAATTTAGATGACGATCAAAAATTTAATGAACTTGCAAGCCTCCTACAAAAAAATCCGGAGAATGTAAGTGATTTTTTAGCAAATCCAATCGAGCTTGTACAAAACAGAATATTTCCTATACCCAATTATGGGTCTGCTATGACTCCCTTCTATAGCACTCTTGCAATTTGGGTTGGCGGCTTTACATTGCTTTCTATATTATCTACACATGTAGAGAAGTTAGAAGGAGTTAAGAAGTTAGGAACAACTAAAAAATTTTTCGGCAGGTATTTAACTATTGCTACTCTTTCACTACTTCAAACTTTTATTATTGTTTTAGGAAACCTTATTTTCATTAAAACTTATGCTGTAAGTCCAATAATATTTTCAATATTTTCTCTTTATGTAGGCTTGGTATTTAGCATGATAATCTATACTTTGGTTTCTGTATTTGGAAACGTTGGTAAAGCCTTAGCACTTATTATAATGGTACTTCAAGTTTCTGCTTCAGGAGGAACTTTTCCCATACAGCTTACACCTAGATTTTTTCAAAATATAAGTCCAATGCTGCCTTTTACTTATGCTATAGGAGGCATGAGAGAGGCAGAAGGGGGAATTGTTTGGAGTTCTTTATGTTATGATACAGGAATTTTAGCTATATATTTTTTCATATCCATAATAATTGCTGTATTTCTAAAGGAAAAGGTAAATAAGAAATCAGAAAAGTTCATTAGTAAGATGAAGGAAAGCGGGTTAGTTGGAGAATAAAAATAAATCTCAGTAAAAAAGCAACAGTTTAGGTCTAAAAGCCTAAATAATAATTATTGTTTTTGTAACAGTCTTTTCCTAAATAATATTATCTACTTAAAAAGGAGTAGATGTGGTATAAAAAATAATCAAATGATAATATTGAAATGGAAATTTTGCAATAGTAAAATGGAATTAATAAAAAATAATGTGCAAAGAGGTATATGTAATAATGAATTTAATTGATTACATATGCCTTTATTTTTTATCATATTTACAAATTTGTGATTAGAAAGTAAAGAGGGGGGATAAAAGGTGCAAAGTTTAGAAACAAATGACTGGATGGTTATTAATAATATAGTATATCAAATTAATTCTATTGAGGATTCAATGACCATGAGAAAAAATTTTCTTACTCAGATGGCTCTTATTCTAGATTTTGATAGTGCTGATTTTTATATTGCATCAGAGTTAAATAGCCATGTCCTAACTAATCCGGTTTTTTACAATTATAAACCCCAAAGTGATGAAAACTACATGGATAAATATGATAGCGTAGATTATAGCAGGGGATTGATGTTTGGAGGAAAAAGCAAAGTATATAGAGAAAGTGATATTATTTCAGAAGAAAAAAGAGTGCAGACAGAATATTATAAAATATATTTTGCACCTAATAATTGGCACCATACTTTAAACATGATATTAGCATATAAGAATCAGTTTATAGGAGTAGTATGTTTTTTTAGATTAAAGGGGAGAGAGGATTATACATATGAAGATTCTTTTATTTTAGATATTATAAAGGAACATATGGCATTTAGATTATATCAAGACTTAAATAAAAGTTCATTGAATGATGAGAAAATAACCCTTTCACAATGTGTAATAACCTATAATTTAACAAAAAGAGAGGAGGCTGTCTTAAAGGAACTTATGAATGGTACAGGAAATAATGATATTAGTGATAAATTATGCATTACCAGCAACACTTTAAAAAAACATATACTTAATATCTATCGAAAATTAAATATAAAAAACAGAGTTCAGCTATTTAAAATGGTTAAAGAGAAAGAATAACATACTACTTTATAAGTATATATATATCAAAAAGTATAATTAAAATGGTGTTTTTGGACAATTGTTATAAAAACATTTTGATAGTATATTATTCACAAGAAGTAATTAACTGATTATAATAATTTTTCACATAATTTAATAACTTGGGGGTGATTTTATGAAGGAAATAGTGCTAATCATAAGACCTGAAAAGCTAGAGATTGTTAAAAGTATTTTAGATGAGTATCATTGTGGCGGAATGACGATTTCAACTGCCATGGGATGTGGAACTCAAAGAGGCTCTTTAGATGGAGTTAATCAAATTAAAGGCTTAAAGACTAATATAAATTTATTACCTAAAATTAAGGTTGAGGCGGTAGTAGAAGATAATATATTAGAAGACATTTTCTTAGCAGTAATAAACAAGGTTGGCACCGGTAACGTTGGAGATGGAAAGATTTTTGTTCGAAACATAGAACAAGCTGTTCGTATAAGAACTGGTGAAAGAGGAGTCAAAGCTTTATAATTATATATTTTTAAATGCAAGGGTGCATAAAGATACAGATATCTTTATGCATTTTTTAATTAAAAATTAATGTTTAAGTACATGAAAATATAATTGACTAATAGCAAGAAGGCATAAGGATAATAAGCAATATTTATTTAAGGAGTGAAGTTTTATGATTAAGGGAAGCTTAAAAAAGTTTATGGCAATTATGATGGTTGGGACTATAGCAGCAACAATTTTGGCAGGATGTGGTTCAAACAACCAAAATTCTTCTGACAGCAGTAATTCTAGTGAGAAAAGTGGAAGTAAAGAATTAAACGTTATTACTTGGTCAGAATATATACCAGACGAGGTAGTAAAAGGTTTTGAAGATAAATATGGAGTTACAGTTAATTTAACCACATATTCTGATCCAGATGAAATGCTTGCTAAGATGAATTCGGGAGCAAAAGGAACGTATGATATGATCATTGGACCTGCACAAGATATTAAAACCTTAAAAGATCAAGATTTAATTCAGAAAGTAGATACTAGTAAAATAGATAATTTTAAAAATCTTGATGAACAATATTTACATGAAGCTAATGATCCTAAAAATGAATATAGCATTCCGTATTTAGGTACAAGCATTTTAATTGCAGTTAATACAGATAAAATTAAAGATAATATAACCTCATATAAAGATTTGTTAGATCCTAAATATAAAGATTCAATGGTTGTCGTTGAAGATGCAAGACCAATTGTTGGTATTGCATTAATGGAAAATGGCTATAAAATAAACGATACAAGTGATGAAGGCTTAAAGAAAGCAGAAGATTATTTAACACAGTTAAAACCAAATATTCATGCCTTTAATGGGGATAGTCCGAAAACCTTATTATTAAATGGTGAATGTTCTTTAGGTCTTGTATATGGTGGTGAATGTGCATTAGCAGCAGAGCAAAATCCAGCGATTAAAGTAGTATATCCATCAGAAGGAATATATTTCACTTTTGATATGATGATGAAAACAAATGGCGCAAAGAATCCTGAGAATGTAGATTTATTCATGAATTATATTTTAGATCCACAGGTAAGTGCAACTATTTCTAAAAACTTCCCATATGTAAATCCAAATAAAGCAGCTAAAGATGTATTAGGAGATGACTATAAGAATAATATAATGGAAAATATTCCTGAAACAGAATTAAAGAAGAGCCAAGGTTTAGTTGATATAGGAGATAATGTATCAAAAATAGTTGATATCTGGACTAAATTTAAAGGTTAGACATATTTAATGAAATAACAAGTAATTAGGAGGTTATTTTATTAAATAGTTATTAAAGACCTGACTTGTTATTTTTATTAATAAGAATTTATAAACTTTGGAGGGGATGAAATGTCTGAGGTTATCGTAAAAATAGATAATATAAATAAAAAATATGGAGATAATTATGTAGTTAAAGATTTAGCTATTGATATAAAAAAAGGTGAATTTTTAACTATGCTTGGACCTTCAGGTTGTGGTAAAACTACTACTTTAAGAATGATAGCTGGTTTTGAAACACCTACAAGCGGAAATATTTATATAGAAGGTGAGGAAATTCAAAATACGGAAGCCTATGATCGTGAAGTAAATACAGTTTTTCAAAATTATGCATTATTTCCTCATATGACTATTTATGATAACTTAGCGTTTGGGTTATCCATAAAGAAGGTAAACAAGAAAGAAATAAAAAAACGTGTTATAGAAATGCTTGAATTAGTACAATTGGTTGGTTTTGAAAATAGAAAACCTGATCAGTTGTCAGGTGGGCAAAAGCAAAGAGTTGCTATAGGAAGAGCTCTTATAAACAGACCTAAGGTTTTGTTATTAGATGAACCTTTAGGAGCTTTGGATTTAAAACTAAGGAAACAGATGCAGTTTGAATTAAAGAGACTTCAAAAAAAATTAGGGATTACCTTTATTTATGTAACACATGATCAGGAAGAAGCACTTACTATGAGCGATAGAATTGCAATTATGAGTGGTGGAAATCTTGAACAGATAGGAACTCCAAAAGAAATATATGAGAAACCAAAATCTAAATTTGTAGCAGACTTTATTGGAGAGTCAAACTTATTCTATGGAGTTGCAAAAAAGAGAGAAGATAATGCACTAGAGGTAAAGGTAGAGAGCGGTAATGTAAGCACGTTAGGTTCACAAATAAATGATAATGAAATAATTTATGTGTTAGTAAGACCAGAAAATATTAAATTATCTAAAGCACCAATTGATGGGTTTACCCTTGTTGGAAAGGTGAAAGAACATGTTTATATTGGGAATGTAAATAAGACAATCATTTTGCTTCCTACAGGAATGGAAGTGAAGATGAACACCAATCCCAAAATAGAGCTGATGTCAGTAGATTCAGAGGTATATATTTATTGGGAAAAAGAAGATGCAGTTGTAATTAAGTCTCCAAGTCAGGAAGTTTTTAGTGTTATAGATAATCCTGTATTTACAGCAGAGAATCAATTAAAGTAAGGGGGTAGTTAGATGAATCATAAAAAGAAGATAAATTTACCGCTTGTTACTACAGTAGGACCAGTTTCAGCATGGATGATTTTACTTGTAGCTATCCCATTTATTTATGTTTTTGTTATGAGCTTCATGCTTAAAGATCCAAATGGTGGAGTTAAAATCGGATTTACATTAAATAATTTTAAACAGGTCTTTGATCCGCTTTATTTAAAGGTATTTGGAGAATCACTTTTGATTTCAATTTTTACAACTATAATATGCATATTGGTTGCTTATCCATTCACTTATTTTATAGCTCAAAAGACAACTATAAAAAAGACTGTCTTTATGGCAATGGTAATAGTACCGTTTTTAGTAAGCTCTTTAATAAGGCTTTTTGGATGGATTAATATACTTCGTAAAGATGGTATTCTAAATTCATTGTTATTAAAATTAGGATTAATTCATCAGCCTCTTGAGTTAGTATACAATACTACAGGAGTTATGATTGGTCTAGTATATATGTTATTGCCATTTATGATTTTGCCTTTATACAGTTCAATTGAAAAATTAGATAAGTCTTTGTTAGAAGCTTGCAGTGACCTAGGAGCTAAGCCAGCAGCTGCATTTTGCAGAGTAACATTGCCACTTACAATGCCTGGAATATTTGCAGGAAGCATCTTAGTTTTTATTCCATCTCTGGGATATTTCTTTGTTACAGATATACTTGGAGGCAGCAAGACTCAAGTAATTGGAAACATTATCAGAAATCAATTTATAACTGCAAGAAACTGGCCTCTAGGTTCAGCTATTTCAATCTTTTTAATAATAATTACATTGATTCTCGTATGGCTGTATCAAAAATCAGGCGGTAGTATGGATGATTTAGGAGGGATGTAAAATGGTAAAAGCAAAGAAGAAAAGAATATCTGGAGTATTAAAAAATGTCTATATTGGTCTTGTTTTTTTATTTTTATATCTTCCTATTTTCTATGTAATAGTTTTTTCATTTAATACCTCAAAGTTGAATATTGTTTTCGAAAATTTCACCCTTCAATGGTATGGAAGTTTCTTTAAAAATAGAGCTTTGATGGATTCCCTTGCAAACACATTAATTATTGGGGCTGCAAGTACAACTGTTTCAACTGTTATAGGAACTATTGGTGCTATTGGATTAAATAAATATAGATTTAAAGGAAGGGGAATAATAGATAAGTTATTATATATTCCTATAGTAATACCAGAGGTAGTTTTGGGAATTGCATTACTTTCTATATATTCTGCATTAAGTATTCCTTTAGGACTTATAAGTTTAATTTTATCTCATATTACTTTTAGCATACCTTTTGTAGTAATAACAGTCAGAGCAAGGCTTGCTGGCTTTGATAAATTTTTAGAAGAAGCAGCCATGGACTTAGGAGCAAATCGTATGGTTACTTTTTGGAAAATTACTCTTCCACTAATAATGCCAGGAGTTTTATCAGGGGCAATGTTAGCTTTTTCATTATCTATTGACGATGTTGTAATCAGCTTTTTTACAACAGGACCAGGAAGTATGACCCTTCCCCTTAAGATTTTTTCAATGGTAAAGACGGGAGTAACTCCAGAAGTAAATGCTTTGTCTACGGTAATAATGGTTATTACTATTGCAATTATTGCTGTGAATACTGCCTTTCAAGTTAAAAGACTAAAAGCTAAAGGGTAAACTGTTAACTAAATAAAATGGAGGTTAATATGAAATATGATTTTGTTATAAATAACGGTACCATAATAGATCCAAAACGTAGAAAAAGTACTGTAGCTAATCTTGGAATCTTAAATGGAAAAATAAGTGCTATAACAAGAGAAAATATAGAGGGTACCGTTGAATTAGATGTTACAGGAAAAATTGTATGTCCAGGAATCATAGACATTCATGCTCATGTTGAAGGAAATTTAGAATGTGCAAAAGTGATGGCAGCAATGGGAGTTACTACAGTTTATAATGGTAACTGCGGAATGTCTCCAAAAGATATCAAGGAGTTTTATGATAAATATAAATATTTTCTAATTAATCAAGTGGAACAAATTGGACATACGACCTTAAGAGAGCAGGCTGGGGTCAATGATAGATATAGACCATCAACTAAGGAAGAAATAAAAATAATGAAAGCTAATCTTGAAGAAGCATTTGATTTTGGTGTTAGCGGGTTATCTTTTGGACTTGAATATGTACCAGGAAGTTCTGAAACGGAAGTTTTAGAATTAGCAAAAATAGCAGCAAAGTATGGTAAACTCGTATCAATTCATACAAGGTCAGATTGTTATGGAGGCCTTATAACCTTGAGAGAAGCTATTGATATAGCAAGAAAGACTGGAGCAGCTATAAATATTTCACACTTAGTCTATCAATTTGGAATGGGAATGGCAGCTGAAGCTTTGCATATGATTGATGAGGCTTTGAAGGAAGGACTAGATATATCAGTTGACAGTGGTTTATATAGTGGATTTGCAACAGCTATTGGAAGTGCAGTTTTTGATGAAGGGTGTATAGAGAAATGGGGCTGTGACTATAGCAGTTTAATTGCAGGAACAGGAAAATACAGAGGACAAAGATTATCAAAAGAAATATATGAGGAACTTAGATATAATTATCCAGAAGCTACGGTAATAGGTATGGTAGGAAAAGAACATGAGGTTTTTGAAATTCTAGATAAACCATATATGATGGTTTCTACAGATGCAGGTACAATGTATGATAATGGAATTCCAGGCCATCCTCAAGATGCTGGAACCTTTCCAAGATTCTTTAGGACTATGGTAAAAGAACAGGACAGGCTTACCCTTATAGAAGCAATTAATAGATGTACTTATATGCCTGCTAAACGTCTAGGCTTAGAGAATAAAGGAATTATTGATGTTGGCGCGGATGCAGATATTTTAATATTCGACCCTGACTTAATAGAAGATAAAGCTATGTATCCTTGTTTTGGGTCTACGGATTTAAGACCAGAAGGTATTGAATATGTGTTTATAAGTGGAGTTATGACGGTCAAGGGAAAAGAAGTTTTAGATGTAAATGCAGGAAATGTTATTAAAGATAAATGTGAATTTTGGAAATGGGATTAAGAATTAAACTAATAAAAAATATATATACGAGTTTGGTAAAGTGCTAAAGGTTGATTGTAAAATTTAAGTGAAATTAATTGGGAGGTTAAAATATTATGGAAATTAAAAAGATGTATATAAATGGTGAATGGGTGGAGGCAATTTCAAAAAAGACAAGAGATGTTATAAATCCAGCAAATGGACAAGTAATTGCTAAAACAACAGAAGGTGGAGTTGAAGATACTAAAGCAGCTATTGCAGCTGCTAAAGAGTCTTTTTATGGAAAAGGAGAATGGAGAAGAATGAATGCGCAGGCTCGCGCAGATATTCTTTTGCAAATTGCAGATAAAATAGCAGAAAAAAGAGATAGATTTGCAATGCTTGATACTATAGATAATGGAAAACCACTTCGTGAAGCAGAAGGCGATATTGATGATGGAATTCACTGCTTTAGATATTATGCGGGGTTAATAACAAAACCATATGGAGGCGTTTATGATGTAAATGATGGCTTTGGGCAGATGCATTCATATACAGTTCATGAGCCAGTAGGTGTATGTGGACAGATAACACCTTGGAATTATCCAGTTCTAATGGCGGTTTGGAAATTAGCACCAGCAATTGCAGCAGGCAATAGTGTCGTATTTAAGCCAAGTTCAAACACTCCTTTATCAACTATTGAATTATTTGAAATATTTGATGAAGTTGGACTTCCAAAAGGCTGCGTTAATTTAGTCTTAGGGTCAGGTGGAACTGTAGGGCAGGAGATAGCAGAAAGCAATGATGTAGATATGATTACTTTTACAGGCAGTACAGAAGTTGGTCAGAGTATTGCTAAAGCAGCCGCTCGTAATCTTAAGAAAGTAGGGTTAGAACTTGGAGGAAAATCACCAAATGTTATTTTTGCAGATGCAGATTTTGAAGGTGCTGTAGAATGGGCTATGATTGGTATTTTCTTTAATCAGGGTGAAGTATGTTCAGCAGGCTCACGTATAATTATTGATGAGTCTATAAAAGATAAATTCGTAGCACGTCTTGCGGAAAGAGCAAATGCAATTACTATAGGCAATCCAGTAAATAATCCTGATATGGGACCACTAGTTTCAAAAGAGCATATGGAAACAGTATTAAAATATATTGAAATAGGCAGAGAAGAAGGCGCAACTTTAGTTTGTGGCGGTGAGAGATATACTGAAGGTGAATGTGCAGAAGGATATTATATTAGACCAGCTATATTTGATAATTGTAAACCTGATATGAGAATTGTAAAAGAAGAAATTTTTGGACCAGTAGTAACTATTCAAACTTTTAAGACAGAAGAAGAAGCTATAGCTTTAGCAAATGACACAATATATGGATTGGCAGGAGCAGTATTTACTTGTGATGGAACAAGAGCATTAAGAGTAATAAAAGAAATTCGTGCAGGAATCACATGGATAAACTGCTACAATCCAACTTTCAATGAAGCGCCTTGGGGTGGATATAAGATGAGTGGATACGGAAGAGAATTAGGTATCCATGGCTTAGAAGAATATCAAGAAATAAAACAAATAAATATTAATTTAACACCAGGCCCAATAGGCTGGTATGAACACTAAAAGATTATATACTTTTCATAATCATAAAATAGATTATTAAGACAGCATAATATGGTGAGATTTTAATAAAAATACTCATTATATTATGCTGCCTTAATAGTTTATAATCAAATAATATTATTCATGATTTATCTCTAAATTTTAATAAATTCCATTTAGTTGATACATTAAATTTTTTATATAGATTCTGAATATGTTTTTTTAAAGTATATCCACTTATAAATAGTTTTTCAGCAATTTCATCATTATTCATATCTTCAAAAATAAGCTGTAATATCTCGGATTCGCGATTGGTTAAATTATATTTGGAAGCAAGAGCAGCTATTGAATAAGATGTGCTGGAAGGATTTTTTGAATTTTTTGTATAGTGATTGTAAAAACTAAGATTTAAATGATCACTAAAAGCTTTTACTAGAAATATCTCATCAGACGTAAAATCCCCTTCTTCTTTAGTACGATAAATTGTAACCACACCTAGAAAAACATCATTATATACTAGATTTAATTGTAAAGAATAATGAAGTCCAAAAGGTTCATAACATTTTTTATATAGTGTTGTTTTTATTCTCTCACTTTCAGGCATTAAGTCACTTTCACGAATGAGAAGAGATTGTCCACTTAACATAATCCATCGGGTATAATCGTCATCTTCATTTAAAAGATAATTTTTTTCGGTATCTGAGTAAACTTCAGGTACACAAATTGGATCACAAAGTAAGTTTTTTGAATTAGTATGATCAGCCATTAATATGCTGGAGGCAGTGCTTGGAACCAACATTTTAAGTAAATTTAAAAATGTAATTTTCATAGTATCAAAATCAGAAATACTATATATCTGATATATTATGTTATTTATTAAGAGAAATTCATTGTTCTGCATAAAAATACCTCTCTGTAATGATATAATTTTTAAGCAAAGTGTTAAACGATGTCATATAAAAATAAAACAAATATATGACATGTATTTTGGAAAGTAAAGAATAAAAACAGTTTATCACAATTAAATATGCTTGTATATATAGTGACTATACTAAATGTGAGTATCAACAGATATTAAGTAAGAAAAAATCTACTTATAAAGTAGTATAAATACTTTTAAAATAATACAATAACCATACCGTAGTGGAATTGTAATCAAGGATTAATTTATTTTATAATAATATCAATAAAAGAAATATATGAATACAACGGCGTATTAATGATTTAAAAATCAATATAATACGCCATTTTAATTTTAGAAAGGAAGTACTGATTATGGCACAAAAAGAACAGGTTATTGAGGATTTAAAAAAAGTAATAGGATATATTAAAAGTAATGAACTGACAAATGAGGAAAAAGAAAAAATAACAAAAGATACAGTAAATTATTTTGATAATTATGTGAGTCCAGGCTGGTTAAAATATAGAAAATCAGTATCAACAAACGCGGCAGTTGTAGAATGGACTGATAAGGGAGCATATTGTACAGGCTTATATGGAGAAGAATTTATAGATTGTTTAGGCGGCTTTGGAATTTATACATGCGGACATAGAAATGATGAGATACTTGATGTTGTAAAGGCACAGCTTGATCATCAGGCTTTACATTCACAAGAATTATTAGATCCTTTAAGAGGATATCTTGCAAAAGCAGTTGCAGATATTACTCCGGGAGATTTGGAATACTGTTTCTTTACAAATGGAGGTGCAGAAGCAGTAGAAATGTCATTAAAGCTTGCAAGAATTGCTACTGGCGGCAGATGGTATATTTCAACTGTCGGAGCTTTCCATGGCAAGTCAATGGGAGCTATTTCAATGGGAGGAAAAAGTACTTACAGAATACCGTATTCACCAATGGTACAGCAAGTGCAGCATGTTGAATATGGCAATGCAGATGATATGAGAAAAGCTATAAAAAATCTCGTGGCTGTTGGAGAAAAAGTTGCAGCAGTTATATTAGAACCTATACAAGGTGAAGCAGGAATCATCATTCCACCAGAAGGCTATCTAAAGGAAGTTAGAGAAATATGTGATGAATATGATGTAGCATTGATTTTTGATGAAATCCAAACTGGTATGGGTAGAACAGGAACTATGTGGAGATGTGAAGCAGAAGGTGTAGTTCCTGATATAATGACTTTTGGTAAAGCTTTTGGTGGCGGAATAATGCCAATAACAGGTATTATATGTAAGCCTAAAATGTGGGTACAAGAATTGATAGATAATCCGTGGTTGTTAGGTTCACCAACATTTGGAGGAAATCCAGTCTGCTGTTCAGCAGCACTTGCAACAATAAAATACATGCTGGAAAATGATGTGCCTGGACAATGTAAAGCAAAAGGAGAATATCTTAAAGCAGGATTAGAAAAATTATGGGGAAAATATCCTGAAGTAATTGATGAAGTAAGAGGAACAGGACTAATGCTTGCAGTAGAATTTTGTGAAAGTGAAGTCGGATATTCTGTTGCTAAAGGAATGTTCAAAAGAGGGGTCATGACAGCAGGAACTCTAGTAAATGCTAAATGCATTCGTTTTGAACCAGCAGCAGTAATTTCTAAGGAAGATATGGATAATGTAATTGAAAGAATGAGCGCAGCTTTAGAAGATACAAAGAAGGAATTTAATTTATAAAATATATTACTATGCAAAATGCTGTAAATAATAGGGCGAAATGATATAAAATTTGTAAAATATGAAGTATAATGAAGATAGAATGTTTAGAGATAAGTGTTCTATCTTTTTTATATTTGGAAGATTTATTTATTAAGGTTAAAGTGGTGAGTATGTCTATAATGTGAACTTCATTCGACTAGATAAAAAATATTTAAATGATAAAT
>NZ_LZZL01000115.1:0-13777 GCF_002006495.1 Clostridium sp. BL-8 | reverse complement strand
TGAGGTCAATTTACCTCCTTGCCTGATGAAAAATATTCAAGGCAACCTTGGACCTATTATTTATTTTCATGTGCCTAATTATAAAATATATAATATGAAAACGAGGTAAATGCGATGAGAAAAATGAAGACTATGGATGGTAATACAGCTGCGGCATATATATCTTATGCTTTTGCAGAAGCAGCGGTGATTTTTCCAATAACTCCATCATCACCAATGTCAGAACATGCAGATGAATGGGCAGCACAGGGTAAAAAGAATATTTTTGGAGAGCCAGTGAAGGTTATTGAAATGCAGTCTGAAGCAGGTGCTGCAGGTGCGCTGCATGGATCACTTCAAGCAGGAGCAATAACAACTACATATACATCATCACAAGGATTACTGCTTATGATTCCTAATATGTATAAAATAGCTGGAGAATTACTTCCGTGTGTAATAAATGTAGCAGCAAGAGCAATTGCTACATCATCTTTAAGCATATTTGGAGATCATCAGGATGTCATGGCTGCAAGGCAAACAGGTTTTGCAATGCTTTCAGAAGGTTCTGTTCAGGAAGTAATGGATTTAAGCGGAGTTTCATATTTAACAGCTTTAAAAGCAAGAATGCCATTTATGAATTTTTTTGATGGCTTTAGAACTTCACATGAAATACAAAAAATAGAGGTTATAGAATATGATGAACTTGCTAAGTTAGTAGATTATAAGGCTGTTGACGAATTTAGAAAGAGAGCTTTAAACCCTGATCATCCGGTTACAAGAGGAACGGCTCAAAATCCAGATATTTATTTCCAGACAAGGGAAGCTGTTAATCAATATTATGATGATATTCCAGAAGTTGTTGAACATTATATGAATCAAATAACTAAATTAACAGGCAGAACTTATCACTGCTTTGATTATTATGGCGCTCCAGATGCTGATAGAATTATAATTTCAATGGGGTCTGTAAATGATGTTGTAGAAGAAACTGTTGATTTTTTAAACTCTAACAAGCAAAAAGTAGGTTTGGTAAAGGTTAGACTTTATAGACCATTTTCTATGGAGAGACTTTTAAAAGCTATTCCTAAAACAGTAAGAAAAATTGCAGTTTTAGATAGAACAAAGGAACCAGGCTCAATTGGAGAACCCTTATATTTAGATGTGGTAAGAAGTTTCTTTGGAAAGGAAAATGCTCCAATTATAGTAGGCGGAAGATTTGGCCTTGGATCAAAAGATCCAACTCCAGCTCATATAGCCTCAGTATTTGATAATTTAATATTAGATGAGCCTAAGAATAATTTTACAATAGGAATAATTGATGATGTGACAAATACTTCTCTTAGACCCCTTGAAGATATAGATGCTACTCCAGATGGAATTACATCCTGCAAGTTCTGGGGATTAGGTTCAGATGGTACCGTTGGAGCAAATAAGAGTGCAATAAAGATTATTGGAGATCATACAGATATGTATGCTCAGGGATATTTTGATTATGATTCAAGAAAATCTGGAGGAATAACAGTTTCGCATTTGAGGTTTGGTGATAAACCAATTAAATCCCGTTATTTAATTGATAGACCTGATTTTATTGCATGCCATAATCAGTCATATGTATATAAATACCATGTAATTAGAGGTTTAAAGAAGAATGGAAAGTTTATATTAAATACAATATGGACACCAGATGAATTAGATGAAAAATTACCCGCAGTGTTAAAAAGATATATATGTGAAAATAACATAGATTTTTATACAATAAACGCTGTTAAAATTGCACAGGATGTTGGGCTTGGTGGAAGGATAAACATGATAATGCAGGCTGCTTTCTTTAAAATAGCCAACATAATACCTGTAGAGGATGCTGTTAAATATTTAAAAGAAGCTGTTGTCACTTCATATGGTAAAAAGGGTGAAAAGATTGTTAACATGAACCATGCAGCTATAGATGAAGGAATAAAGGGTATTATTAAAATAAGAGTTCCTTTTGATTGGGGGAATATTCCTGATGAAAAACTTGAGCACGATGAAGATTTTCCAGAGTTTATTAAAGAAATTACAAGACCAATGAATAGACTAGAAGGAGATTCAATGCCAGTTTCAACCTTTATAAGAGCTGGAATGCATGATGGTACATTTATGCATGGAACAACGGCTTATGAAAAAAGAGGCATAGCCGTAAATGTTCCAGAATGGATACCAGAAAATTGTATCCAATGTACTCAATGCTCTTTTGTATGTCCTCATGCGACAATAAGATCATTTTTATTAAATGAAGAAGAGAAAAATAAGGCACCCGAAAGTCTTAAAATATTAGACGCAAAAGGAATTAAAGGTGAAGGCAATTCATATTTTGTAATTGGAGTGACACCACTTGATTGTACTGGATGCGGTAATTGTGCACAAGTTTGTCCAGCACCAGATAAAGCATTGGTTATGAAATCTCAGGATAGTCAACATGAGCAAATTGAAGTTTGGAATTACTTGGTTGAAGAAGTACATACTAAAAATCCATTAAATAAGTATACTCTTAAAGGAAGTCAATTTGAAAGACCATTACTTGAATATAATGGAGCTTGTGCAGGATGTGGAGAAACTCCATATGCAAGGCTTGTAACTCAATTGTTTGGAGACAGAATGATGATAGCAAACGCAACAGGTTGCTCTTCTATTTGGGCAGCAGGCGCACCGGCAATAGCATACACAATCAATCAAGAAGGCCATGGTCCTGCGTGGGCTAACTCATTATTTGAAGATAACGCAGAGTTTGGTTATGGAATGTATTTAGGTGTTAAAACCATAAGAGAAAGAATAGCAAATAATGTTAAACATGCGCTTGAAGGTGACATTTCAGAGGATGTTAAAGGTGTACTTAGAGAGTGGCTTGATAATAAAGATGTTGGAGATGGAACCAGAGATAGAGCAAAAAGGTTAATCGAGGTGCTTGAAAATGAAAATAGTGAAACTTTCAAAGAAATTTTAAAGGATAAAGAGTATTTTATTAAGAGATCTCAATGGATATTTGGCGGTGATGGCTGGGCTTATGATATTGGATATGGCGGTCTTGATCACGTTCTTGCAAGTAATGAGAATGTTAATGTGCTAGTATTTGATACAGAAATTTATTCAAATACAGGAGGCCAATCTTCAAAATCAACACCTACAGCTGCTATTGCAAAATTTGCTGCATCAGGCAAGAGAACAAAGAAAAAGGATTTAGGGCGAATGGCAATGACTTATGGATACGTGTATGTAGCGCAAATAGCTATGGGAGCAGATAAGAATCAAACTATTAAAGCTTTAACAGAAGCCGAAGCTTATGATGGTCCATCACTTGTAATTGCTTATTCAACATGTATAAGTCATGGTATAAAGGTAGGAATGTCTAATTCTCAAGCTGAGGAGAAAAAAGCAGTAGAATGTGGATATTGGCATCTGTATAGATATAATCCTTCCTTAAAAGACTCAGGTAATCCATTTATATTAGATTCTAAAGATCCAAAGAGTGATTTTAAAGACTTCTTGATGGGAGAAGTAAGATATGCATCCCTCGCTAAAGCATTTCCAGAGGAAGCAGAAAAATTATTTGATAAAGCTGAGGGAGAAGCAAAAGAAAGATTAGAAATTTATAAAAGTTTAGCGCGTGAATAATGGATAATAATAAAGCATATCAATTTAATAGCATTATGCTGCTAGGTTGATATGCTTTTTATAAGTGCATCTTTATGAATAATCTACATTATATATAAATATTATATTATATATGAGAACTATGGAGGAGCTAAATGTGCCTTATTCAAAAAATTGTAATTTATATTACACAGATTCGCCCAATTATTTAGTTGAATATAGAGGGAATTTTAAAGAAGAGATAGATAAGGTATCATATGCTTGCGGAGATATAATAACCAATACTATTGGAATTGTATCTACATCTCCTGAGAATATAGATAGATTGAAAAAAGATGTACCAGCAATTATGTATATTGATTTTAGACGCAGGTTTGTACTTCAAGACATTTCTCCATCGAGTGTAGATAATATAAATGCTATTAAAATCAATCCTTATTTAAATTTAGATGGCAGGGGTGTACTTATAGGTATGGTTGATACGGGAATAGATTACTTAAATGAAGAATTTATTAGGGAAGATGATACGTCGAGAATAGCAAGCATATGGGATCAAACAATTCAGGATGCAACTGATAAATCTGTATATGTTGGCAGGACATTTTCTAATGAAGAAATTAATAATGCAATTAAAGCTTATAGAAATAAACAAGATCCCTATGCTATCGTACCTTCAAAAGATGATAATGGGCACGGAACCCAAATTGCAGGAATAATAGGTGCAAGAGGCTTTAATAGTGGACTTCAAGGAATTGCAACAGGTTGTGAGTTCGTGATTGTTAAACTTTTAGAATCTTCTAATTTTGTAAATGAATTAAAAGCTAATGGTGTTCCATATACCCCTGTCTATAATACATCAGAAGTTTTGGCAGCTGTGGAGTATTTGAAAAATTATGCATTAACATCTAACAGACCAATGGTGTTATATTTAGGAGTTGGAACTACAGAAGGGAATCATGATGGTAACAATTTAATTTCAAGGCATCTGGCATCCGTGGCTACCAATATAGGTATAACTATAGTTGCTGGTGTTGGAAATGAGGGCGCTTCGGATGGACACGCATCTGGGAATATTCAGCAAGTAGGAAACATAGCTTCAGTAGAGCTTAGAATACCAAGGGAAATGAAAGTTTTTTCTCTGAGTATATTAATATTAAAACCTAATACAGCATCTTTAAATGTGATTTCACCTAATGGCGAAGCATCGAATTTTATTAAGGCAAAGTCAAGTGGTGTAGAGAATATTAATTTTGTATTCTTCAGGACTCAGATGACAGTAAGGTATTTTAATCCAGAGCAATTTACAGGGCATGAAGTTATTTCTGTTAGTTTTAATGATATTAAAGCGGGAATTTGGACATTTCAATTAAGAGGTGAATATATAACTGATGGGAGATATCATATATGGCTTCCTCCCCAAAAAACTTTACCAGAAAACACAAGATTTCTTCAGTCTGATCCATTTACCACACTGACAATCCCAGCAACTGCAGATAGCGTAATTACAGTGGCCTATCATGGAAATGATAATGCTTTAGTTGCTGCGTCTGGAAAAGGATACAATGTAAATGTTAATATTAATCCGGACATAGCAACCTTGGGGGTAAATATTTTAACAACAAAACCTAATGGAGGAACCACAACGTTTTCTGGGAGTTCAGCAGCTGCAGGAATAATAGCTGGAGCTTGTGCACTCATTTTACAATGGGGAGTTGTTAATGGAAATGATAAGACTATGTTTTCTACAAAAGTTTTATCTTATCTTATACTTGGTGCTGATAGAAGCAATCCTAGTTATAGATATCCTAATAGAGAAATAGGTTATGGATTTTTTGATTTATTAGGTACGTTTAATATTATAAGCAGAAGCTTTAGAATAGATATCAATCCAGATATGGATGATAATTTTATAGAATATTTTGTTAAGAAGTTATTTATAAGAATTCCTAAATTTAAGGTGGAGTGAGCTAGGTGATAAAAAATTTAGTGCATGAAAGAATTTTACACGATGTTAACTACGATAATTATCTTGTTCAGTATCAAGGTGATATTGAAGCTGAGATTTCAACAAGACCTAATTATTATGTGTCAATAATCAATGACAGTTATGCAATTGTATCCGTAATAAAAGATTTAGAAATTAATATGAGCCCAGAGACGTATTTTAAAACTATTAAATATGTTGTACCTGCAGAGTTCTTTACGCTACAGGAAATTTCACCTCAAGAAGCATCACAGGCAAGTTTTGTTCAAATAGGATCCCCCTTAAATTTAACAGGAAAAGGTGTTAATGTAGGAATTATTGATTCTGGAATAGACTACTTAAATGAGGAGTTTATGGACAATAATGGGATGACGAGAATTGAAAATATTTGGGATCAAACTAGTATTACAACTGATTTTAATAATTCTGATAATGTGCCATTTGGAACTGTGTATAATAAAAATAAAATAAATGATGCTATAAAAGCGAGTAGGGAAGGAAATTCCCCATATGATATAGTTGAAACTCAAGATGGAATTGGCCATGGAACTAATATGGCAGGCATTATTGGAGCTACAGGAAAAACAACTGATTTAAAGGGAGTTGCCTTTGAATGCGATTTTGTAGTGGTAAAATTAATTAGAGATTTTTCATACGAAGTGCAATTTTCAGAAACAACAGTTCCAGTATATAATTTAACTGTTATTTTTGCAGCAATAGAATACCTATATGAGTATGCATTAACTAGCAGGAAGCCGATGGTTATATATTTACCAATTGGAAGTTCACTGGGCAATCATAAGGGTGGAGGAGTTCTATCACAATTTATAGATAGAATTTCAACTAGTAATGGAGTAGCGGTAGTTTCAGGAACGGGCAATCAGAGAGATAAGGGTGGATATGCTTCTGGTGTGTCAACCCAGGTAGCTGGAGTTCAACTTCAGGAAGCCAGTATCATAGAATTTACAGCTGCACCGGAACAAAAAAACTTATGGGGATTGGAAATTTGGTCAGATGTTCCTAACTCATTTTCTCTAGAAGTTGTATCACCGTCAGGAGAGAGCACGGGAGTGATGGCAATTATAATAAACTTTACAATAAATCATACATTCATATTTGAGAAGACCTCACTTAAAGTTAATTATTATTTTCCGGAGGAAACTACAGGCGATGAGTTAATACGTCTTAGGTTTTATAATCTGCAGCCAGGAATATGGAGACTCAGATTATATGCAAATTATATTACTACAGGAAGATATAACGCATGGCTTCCTCAAGCAGGATTAACTGTTGGGGATACGAGATTTAGTTTTTCAGACCCTTTTGGAACAATAACCAATCCATCTAACTCTGATCGTATTGTAACCATAGCGGCATATAATCAAAAT
This sequence comes from Clostridium sp. BL-8, assembly GCF_002006495.1. Taxonomy (NCBI): domain Bacteria; kingdom Bacillati; phylum Bacillota; class Clostridia; order Eubacteriales; family Clostridiaceae; genus Clostridium; species Clostridium sp. BL-8. The sequence goes on along the minus strand of NZ_LZZL01000115.1, from coordinate 6,799 downwards.
AATAACAATCTTGTTGATTATTCCGGTATGGCGTTTTTAGAATCATATGTTGATAAAATAGATTTGGCCGCAGGAGGAGTAAATGCATTGACAGTGGCGCCAGGCAACAAAACAGCAGTTGTTAATGGTACAAGTGTATCAGCTGCTGTGGCAAGTGGAGTCTGTGCTATGTTATTTCAGTGGGGAATAATCAAAGGCAATAATCCATATATGTATGCTGAAACTCTCAAAGCATACCTTGCAAAGGGTGGAATTGCAAGAAGCGGGGATCTTATACCTAATCCATATTGGGGATATGGAATGTTGAATGTACCTAAAATATTTGAAAATATGACATAGAAATCAATAATAAATTCGAAGGGATATATGAAATATGGCAAGATAGAATTATCATATTCATATAACACATTAGAACCATATATAGATGAGGAAACAGTAAGAATACATTATAATAAGTATCTTCAAGGATATGTAGATAAATTAAATAGTATCTTAAAATGGATGTGGGAAAATTACAAACAGAAAGCTTTTAGGAGATAAAAAAATACGAGCTTCCGTTTTATAAATTTTAATAATAATGGTGTAGAGTAGATAGCGTTAATTTATATTTGTATTAATGCTATTTCAGTTATAATTTAAGCTATTATATAAAATTTCTGATATAATATTATTTAAGTTATAATTTATAAAACATTATTTTTATTTAAGAGGAAGAAAAATGGTAGAATTGAGTAAGATATTAAGGCCTAAGTTAGGAAAGCTATTACAAAATGATAATATTAATCATGAATTAATAAATGAAAGATATTTAGCAAATACATTAATTCAAAATATTAATTTAGATTGTATAAATGAGGAAAAAATAGAAATTAGAGAATGTCACTTTGTAAATGTTACATTTAATGAATGCAGCTTTAAGAATGTGGATTTTTTGGATGTGGTATTTGAAAATTGTGATTTATCAAATTTAGATTTTTCTGAAGGAAGCATCCATAGAGTAGAATTTAAAGCATGTAAACTTATCGGAACTAACTTTAGTGAAGGAAATCTTCAAAATGTTCTTTTTGAAGAAACATTAGGGCGATATTTAAACTTTGGATATTCTAAAATGAAAAATGTGAATTTTAAACAATGCAATATACAAGGAAGCATTTTTTTAGGATGTGATCTAAAAAATGTTGGATTTAAAGGCTGCGACATAAGCAATTCAGAGTTTACTAATACACCTTTAAAAACAATAGATTTTAGCGATAGTGATATATCACAAGTAATATTAACTGGAACAGAATTAAAAGGAGCTATTGTATCACCTATGCAGGCTTTAGATTTAGCGCGGCTTCTTGGAGTTGTTATCAAATAGAAGATTTGTATATTGTTAGGATAAGTTTCTTAGTTAAAGATAGGTAACTTTTATTTATAGTGAGATAATAGCTTATAATATGGATGTAATTAGAGTGGGAAATTGTAATAATTATTTTTGTGTAGGAAAAACTACCTTATATAAAAACGAAAATATAAGGAGGACACATAATGAACTTTCCAACATCCTTTCCAAAACAAAAACAAAGTGAGCAACCAGGAATAGAATACGAAATGAATCCGGCTCCAATTTTTGATGAACCGAATTATAATAAAAAAGGTAATTTACTAGAAAATAAAGTGGCGATAATTACAGGTGGAGACAGTGGTATAGGTAAAGCTGTAGCTATTGCTTATGCATATCAGGGAGCAGATGTAGTTATTGTTTATTATAATGAAACTAAAGATGCAGAAAATACTAAAAAAATTATTGATGGATTAGAGAGAAAATGTACATTAATAAATGGCGATATTGGAGATTCAAGTTTTTGTGATAGTGTCTTAGATAAAGTAATTAATGAATATGGAAAATTAGATATACTTGTTAATAATGCAGCTGTTCAGTTTGAATGCACAGATTTTAAACAATTAACAAATGAAAATTTTGATAGAACTTTCAAAACTAATGTATATGGAACTTTTTATATGACAAGAGCTGCACTAAAACATTTAAAAGCTGAGGGATGTATAATAAACACAGCTTCAGTTACTGCTTATAAAGGAAATGAGACATTAATAGATTATTCTATGACAAAAGGTGCTATAGTTGCATTTACTAGATCTTTATCAACTGCGTTAGCAAAAGGAAAAACTGGGATTAGAATAAATGCTGTAGCTCCAGGTCCTATTTGGACTCCATTAATACCTGCAAGCTTTGATGAAAATAAAGTCACTAAATTTGGTTCAGATACTCCACTTGGCAGGGCAGGGCAGCCTGTTGAATGTGCGGGGGCATACGTATTTTTAGCATCTAAATGCGCATCATATATTACAGGTCAGGTTATTCATGTTAATGGCGGAGAAATAGTAAATTCTTGAATAAACCAACCAATCCATGAGAATTCCAACCAAACCATGACGAAATAGCCATCCTGGTCGGAATTTCACCCAATCCAAAATTCAAACAAAAACCCAGAGCTGAGAGCAAAATCTCGGCTCTTTTTTCATGCAGATAATTAGGATTAAAGGAGAAGAAAGATAGGATCAAGGAGAACGTTAATTTGAGATATATCAAGGAATGAGGAAGATATTATAGAGATAGAAAGGGAGGTCTCCGCTACGCCATTGGCGGTCATATTCAGAGTTAAGTGAGAGCAATTAGGGAGAATGAAAAGTGGAAGTTATTAATCCGAATTCGTCAAAGTTTTGTGGTTTTCCGAATAAAGGTTGGCGAAGAAAGAGATATTTAATACCATGATTTTTGCGAGAAAAATTCTAAAGAGTGTGACGGAAATTGACGGGGGAGAGGGAAGATTTTGAGTGATGTTTGTTTGGTGAGTACATAGTTAGGACGATTTCTTAGAAAAATCGTTAAGGATATAAGTCGGAAGGGACAAGTGATAATAGAAGTAAACTTAAATATTGAGGTTATTAAAGGGTTAATGGAATTTATTTCTTATGTGTATTTTTCAGCAAGATTTATTAAAATTCTAATAAAGCATGATGAAAAAAAGAAAGTAAGTAGAAAGTAAAAATTAAATTCTGTAATATAAAATTATAGATTTATTTACAATTAGTATAAGTGATATAAAAATAGTGATATAATTTTTATATTAATTAAATTAAGGGGAGGCGAGAATATAAAGCTAAAAGTTTTAGTAGACAATAATACATATATTGACCAATATTATTATGGTGAACCTTCTGTTTCATATTATATTGAAGATGGAGAGGTTTGACTATTATTAGACGTTGGATATTCAGATTTATTTATTAAAAATGCCAATGCGTTAGGTGTGGATTTAAAACATATAAATACTATAGTTATTTCACATGGGCATGATGACCATACGCGAGGATTAAAATATTATTTTGAACAGAATAGCAACAGTAATATTTCTATTATTGCTAACCAAGATTCATTTAAAGAAAAGGTAATGGGTAACTTGAAAATTTGTTCGCCTATTTTACAAGATGAATTAAAAGAAAAATGTAATCTAATTCTATCAAAAGAACTTAAAAAGGTTAGTGAAAATTTAATATTCTTGGATGAAATACCTAAAATTAATGATTTTGAAAATAGGAAAGCTATAGGAAAACAGGTGGAAGGTAAAACGTTAGTAGATGATTATGTAATGGATGATACAGCACTCGTGTATAAAAGTAAAAATGGTATTTATATTATTGCGTGATGTTCTCATAGTGGGATTTGCAATATTGTGGAATATGCAAAGCAAGTCTGTAATGATAATAGAGTGTTAGGAATTATAGGAGGATTTCATTTATTTGAAGTAAATGAACAAGTATATAAAACTATAGATTATCTAAAGCGGAATAACATAAAAGAGTTATATCCGTGCCATTGTACTTCATTTGTTGTTAGAGCTGAAATTCATAAAGTTTTGCCAGTAAAAGAAGTTGGAGTGGGTTTGGAAATCAACTGGTAACAATGTCGTGAACATGTATGTTATGTGAATGTATATTATAACAATAGATGGTGAATATTTAAGGAATTACTATAAACTCTTATGAAAGCGAGGAATAAAACAATATGAAGCTATTAATTTGTATAAAAATACTGGGTATCAAATAATAGAAAATTACGAGCCATATATAGGAAATACAAATAGCGTATGTATGAAGAAAGAATTATTATAATTGACTAATTGAATGGACAATTAGTTAGTTCTGGGGAGGTATATTACAATATGTTTTGGCATTTAGGGTTTTCATATGTAGGATTAATATATTTATTAATGTTATTTATTCCTAATATTATTTGGAGTAAGAACCAACCAGTAGACTCAAATGATATTAAAGAAAATAAGATATTGTTATTATCTGAGCGTGCAGGGCAAATATTTTGTACATGTAGTGCATTAATTTTTAGTGATTTTAATATACAGCAATTATCAATATGGAGTTTGTGGCTCATAGTATCATTTTTGCTCATGTTAATATATGAAGTTTGTTGGATTAGGTATTTTCGTAATAAACATACAGAAGAAAATTTTTATAGTAGTTTTTGTTATATACCAGTACCACTTGCAAGTTTACCTGTTACAGCCTTTTTGTTATTAGGTATCTACGGAAAGGTTGTCTTATTGATTGTTTCAACTATTATTCTTGGTATAGGACATATGGGAATACATATTCAACATTTAAAAGGAATAAAGAAATTATATTGAATTACCATTATTAATAATAAAGAAATAGATGATATATTTGGAGGAAAGGAAATTGTTAGAACAAAAAGAAGTTGGTATTTTGCTCTTTAATGAGGTTGAGGTATTGGATTTTGCAGGCCCATTTGAAGTGTTTTCAATTACTACATATATTGGATGTAAAGAGAAACCATTTAAAGTGCATACAGTTGCTCAATCTAAGAAGCTAATAAATGCCCGTAATGGTTTGAAAATTAAGCCTGATTATGATTTTAATGACGCTCCAAAATTCGATATTATAATTATACCTGGTGGATATGGAGCAGAAGAAATTGAAATTCACAATCCAAGGATTATAAACTGGATTAAAGATAATATTAATGATGTAGATATAATGGCTTCTGTATGTACTGGTACATTTTTATTGGCTAAAGCAGGTCTATTAGACGGAAAACAAGCTACAACACATTGGATGGATATTGATAGATTAGAAAAAGAATATACTACAATTGATGTACAACGCAATGTTAAGTTTGTTGATGAAACACCTATTATTACTTCTGGTGGCATATCTTCTGGAATTAATATGTCTTTTTATATTATCAAAAAGCTGTTAGGGGAAGAAGTCGCAAATTACACAGCTAAGAGAATGGAATACGATATTAATATTAAAAATATGTTTTGAATAGAGAGGAGAATTATAATGCCATTTGTAAATTTGAAAATAGTAAAAAATCAAGTGACTTTAGAGAAGAGAAAAGAGTTGATTAAGGGGTTAACTGATTTGATTGTTAATATTATGGGGAGAGAAAGAGAACTAACTGTAATAACTGTTGATGAACTTGAAGCGTCTCAATGGGCTATAGGTGGAGTTACATTAGATGATAATGATTCAGAAAATAATATAGTTACTTTTGTTAATATAAAAGTATCAAAGGGAACTACTAATCCAGATGAAATTGATAGAATGATGAAAGCTACTAAAGAATTAATAATTAAAGTATTAGGCAGTAGTGCAGTAACAAATTATTTCATTATTGATGAATTGAACCCAGATGGATGGGGATTTGATGGTGTTTCAATGACCGAACAAAATAAAATGGAGCAATAATATATTGTAATAATTTTAGTTAGAAAAGTATTTAAGGGGGATTAACGTGATAAAGAAAGTAGAAAATGATGTGGAAATTATAAAATGCCAAGAAATAATAAGAAATTCATTTATAACTGTAGCAGATGACTTTGGATTAACTGTAAATAATGCACCTACAAACCCTGCATTTATAACATATGAAAATTTACAGAAATCAATAGAAAAGGGAATGGAATTATATATAAAATATGAAAATAATGATGCTGTTGGATGTGTAGGAATTCAGAGGTCAAGCAGTAATAAAGAAATCTATTATATTGAGAGATTAGCTGTATTACCTGAAAAAAGACATCTTGGCATAGGGAAAAGTTTATTAGATTTTGCTTTTTATGAAGTAAATAAAAGAAAAGGAAAAGAAATATCAATAGGAATAATAGATGAAAATAAAGTTTTAAAAAAATGGTATATAGAATATGGATTTACCGAAAAAGAAACAAAAATATATGAACACTTACCTTTTACTGTGTGTTTGATGATAAAGAAGGTGTAGAGTAATTATATGAATAGATACGGGGGGAGTGTATAATATTTTAAAGAAATTTAAACAAAATTTTATGGAGGCGATTAAGTTGAAAGATTTTCCAGAGTTTATGAAAAATAAAAAGAATCATATTAGTAGCAATCAGCAAAATACAGAAGATATTGATGGATATTACTTTGAAGGTGCGGATGGTAGTCAAATGGCTTTTTGGACATGCTATTCAGATAGGGAGTCTAAAGAACATAAGCATGAATTTGATGAATATACGGTTGTTGTTGCAGGACAGTATACAGCAATTATTGATGGTAAAGAAATTGTATTAAACCCAGGTGATGAGATATTTGTTCCTAAAGGAACTTTACAAGGTGGACGTTATATTGCAGGAACAAGAACAATTTCAGCTTTTGGCGGAAAAAGAATAAAAAATGATGACAAATTGCAATAACAAATTGAACTAATTTCTATTTATGACTTAAACATTTG